>JAANWY010000263.1 GCA_018263655.1 Anaerolineales bacterium
CGGCCCGATTTCTAGCATCAGATTAGCGAGTTTCGGCGGAGGTGTCAAGGGCCTAGTCGAAAATCGGCTGAATTTGGCTAATCGGCGAATTCTGCAACACTCTCCTGGGCTGCGCGTACCCTTCGGCAAGCTCAGGGCAGGCTCTGAGCGGCGTCCTGAGTTCATCGAAGCGACGTCCTGAGCTTGTCGAAGGGGGCATGTCGAAGGGTTCGAGGTACGCGCAGCCCACACGTGAAACAACTTGACATCCAAGTTATGGGTAAACTCCAGGTAACTACTCAGGCGATCACACCTCAAGGCCACCAAGGTGGGTAGTGCGTCGATTTTTACGAGAAAGCCCTGGGTTCTCGCTTAGATCTCTCTAGGATGCCAGTGAGGCAGCCGATGCCACCGGCGGCCTTCAGCAGCTGGTCGACTTCGACGGTGTGGCAAGTAATGCCGGCGTCTGCGTAGAACGTCTGGGTGATCGGATTGCCGGCGGCCATCAGAATTTCGCGTGGACCCAGCGTGACGAAGTTGAGGGCCATTCCGCGCACGGCTTCGCCCTCATCGGGCAGGAACAGCACCTCGTAGCCGTTGCACCGCAGCGCGTCGACGGCGGCGAAGGGCACGCGCCCCGGCCAGGCGATGGCCAGATCGCGATCGGCGAAGCGCAACTGGCCCATCAGGTGCATTGTCCCGTAAGACAACCCGACCTGAACGACGTCAGCGCCCATCTCCCGGACCAGGCTGGTCACCTGCGCGGCGCCTTCGGGGTTGGTCCGGAGGCCCGTCGCCAGCAGGACGGTTTCTGGGGTCATCCACATCGCATCGGCGCCCTCGAAGGTGCCGGCGCCGTGTACGGTGCGCAGGATGGGAATGCCCAGGTCGGCCAGCCGGCGCGCGACGAAGCGCTCCTCGCCGGCGCGCACGGTGGACGCCGGCCGGCCCACGATGGCGCCTTCGGGTGTCATGAACATCAAGTCGGCGACGAACATCAGATTGGGCGGCGGTGTTTCGTTCGGCTCGACGTCGTGCACAGCGACGCCGGCCTCTCGATACGCCTGGGCGATGGCGTCGTGCTGCTCGCGGGCTCGATCGACATTCGGCAGATCGAGCATGTGCAAAGCGTTAGGCTCAGTCAGGGCATCCATCTCCGGGCCTGGGCGGTGGAGCAGCACTGCCTTCAGCCGCGACCACTCGACCGTCACGCCACAGGTTCCCCAGATTTCGCCAATTTCCTCACGCGAAGACTTCGCACGTGGCGACCAGCCGGCGCCGCCGTAGGCCGCGGCCGTCGATGTGTCGATCACGGCGAGCTACCAACCTTCATAGCGCACCAGTTCCGATAGAGGCTTGCGTTCTTTCGGGCCGGGCTGGTCAGCCGCGTACCCGAGGGGAGTGAACGCGATGGGCTCCACGTCGTCGGGCAAGTTCAGGATTTCGCGCGCGGCCGCAACACTGAAGGCGCCAATCCAACACGTGCCCAGGCCGGCGTTGGCGGCAGCTAACACCAGGTGATCCATGACGATGGCCACGTCTACGCTGTGATAGTTCTTGCCATCGCCGCGGACCCAGCCGTCGGCCGGAATCCCACAGGCGCAGATGATGAGGGGCGCTTGCACGAACCAATCCCGGTCGTAGATGCGCTGCAACTCAGCTTCACGCCCTGTCGTGTGGATGACGATGAGTTGGAACGGCTGCCGGTTGGCGGCTGTAGGCGCCAGGCGCGCGGCTTCGAGTACCTGACCCAGTTTGTCTTCTTCGACCGGGTCGGATTTGTACGCTCGTACGCTGTAGCGTTTTTCGATGAGTGCTGAGAAGTCCATGCTGTATCTCGCTTTCAATGCTAGTCTCTGTGCTCGGCAAGGTCTCCTGACCGCAGCCTAGTTTCTATGCTCGGCAAGGTCTCCTGACCGCAACCTAGTTTCTATGCTCGGCAAGGTCTCCTGACCGCAGCCCAATTGTACACCAAGCAGGTCGCTAGGACAATCCAGCCAATCCGGTGTTTCCCCCTAAATGGACGCTTTCGCAATCAAGGCTGGAAAAACCCTCGGGCATTTGACAAGCGAGTGGGAATCGACCACAATCAGTGATACGATACTGATCACCGTACACTCATTGTCATTAAGTTAACAGCGTATCAGAAAACTGCTCCCAGCACCCGCCTGCCTGTGGGTCCCCGGGTGCGTCAACGGCCCGCGGACCCACAGGCAGGCGGGTCTCAGAGCGAGTTTTCCGAAACCTTCTTAACAAGCGTGAAGGTGACCGGCACTTGTAATGCATGCACAATTCCGTAGCTAGATCTACATCTTAAGTGCCGGTCACCTGTCTTATCTTGATGACATTGACTGTACACTGGTGATTACTCAGGCACTTCGTGCCTACACAAGAAGAGGCCTCAACTGCGAGGGCGGTGGCCGGGCGATGGCCTGAGTAGTTACATACACTGTTAACTGGAGACTGAACAGGGGGTAATTCGAGATGGAATATCGCACACTAGGTCGCACTGGCGTTCAGGTGTCTCAACTGTGTTTCGGAACGATGTCGTTCGGCGGCATTGCTGACGAGGAAATGTCGGCCGCGATGTATCATCGGTGCCGCGAGGTGGGCGTCAATTTTTTCGACACCGCTAATGTGTACACCGACGGTCGCTCCGAAGAGATTCTGGGTCAGTTAGCCGCCGGCGAGCGTGACGAGATCATCCTGGCGTCCAAGGTTCATTTCCCCATGGGCGACGACGTGAACGCCCGAGGTTTGTCGCGCCGGCACATCATGCTCGCTGTGGAAGCCAGCCTGAAGCGGCTGGGAACCGACCGGCTGGACCTCTACTACGTCCACGGCTTCGATCCCAACACACCCATCGAGGAACCGCTGCACGCTATGGATGACCTGGCCCATCAGGGCAAGATCCTCTACCCCGCTGTCAGCAATTGGGCGGCGTGGCAGATCGCCAAGGCTCTCGGCGTTTCCGCGCGCGAGGGGCTGGCGCGCTTCGAGTGCATCCAGCCGATGTACAATCTGGTGAAGCGCCAGGCCGAAGTCGAGATTCTGCCGCTGGCGGAGGCGGAGGAGATGGCGGTGGTGCCGTACAGCCCGCTGGGCGGCGGTCTGCTGACCGGGAAGTATGGGCCCGAGCAGCGGCCGGAGCAGGGCCGGCTGGTGGAGAATGACATGTACACCAGGCGCTACGGCGAGCCACAGTACTACGCGGTGGCCGGCTGCTTCACCGCATACGCCCGCGAGCGCGACGTCCATCCAGCGACGCTGGCGGTGGCCTGGGTGATGTCACATCCCAATGTGACAGCGCCCATCATCGGCGCGCGGAACGTGGAGCAGTTGGAGGCTTCGCTGGCTGCACTCGATGTAGACATGACGCCCGAACGGCGAGCCGAGATTTCGGCGTTGTCTTCGGAGCCGCCGCCGGCCACCGACCGTAGCGAAGAGAAGGCGGGCGTCCTCTACAAAACTGAGTAGATCCAATTGCTCCCACTGGATGACGAGCCGGCAGCCGATGTCATCCAGTGGGAGCGAGAAGACCGGGTCTACTGAGACTAAGATTGGTGTAACCGTTCAGGGGGTAGCCAGAATGGGCCTAACCCGCTCGCAATGACACCCCGTGCCCCGTGAACGCTTACACGGATACTTCTGTGATCTTTGGTTAACCGTGTTAGCCGGATGACCTGCGCAGCAATCTAGGCCGTGAACTCGCTCAGCATCCGTCAGTACGGGGTTTGTTCGATGTCCTCGCAGAACCAAATTTCCGGTGGACCACTCACCCCGGCGTTCGCCATAGCCGACTTCAACTCCTCAGAGTCGGCAAACGCCATTGCTGCGTTCATGTCCTTGAACTGGTGCGTAACAATCATGGCGTCTGGGTCATTAGCGTCGCGATGGACACTTGCGCCAGTGACGCCTTTTTCCTTGCGCACCGACGCAAATTCATCGTATGCGCGCTTCCAGTTGCCATAATCACTAACTTTGTGTCTCACGAACATGGTAGCCATTGTCAACAAACCTCCATTCTATTGGTGATCACAATCAGAAACTAACCACACTCGACTCGGAAACCAAATTGGCAAACCCATCCGGGCCAATGAAGGAGGCGTTCAACATCTTGAGGTCTTCTTCAGTCACCCCACGGGCAACAGAGCAAGCCCCTCAAACATACACCGAAACGTTCCCCTCAACCACCTTCTCGATTAACTCAGGAAGGGGCGGAAATCCGACCCCATGAATACTCTTAGCCACCGCCTCTTTTACCAAATACACCCCTTCACCAAGCAGGGCGATACCTACCTCTTTGCCAGTCATCAGAGCGCCCACAGCAGTGACGAAGGCTAGGGTACACTTGGTCGGATCATCGGTCGCGTGGGTGGCAACTGCCAGAATCTTTGTCATTTCTAACTCCTTTCTTTATGTCTGCTTTTCCCTCATTCGTCCTCTATGCCGGCTTGTTCCGTCATCATCCTACCGTGGACCTGCTCGCATGACACTTCCCAAGGTGTCCGCACACGAGCAGGTCCACAGCCTCACTCAATCCCTTGGAGGGAGGAGTACACCTTTGTCGGCACTCCCGCCACCGCCTCCATAAGCTGCGGTGAGGGGGCGCCAAACACCTCCACTGAAAGATCCGCAAGCTCCATGAGTCTTCCGAGAGCATCGCCAAGGTTGGCCATATGCGCTAGCACAGCCTCCGAGCTCTCATAGGTCTCACGAACCACGCACTCGGTCTGGTCGCTGTTGAGAAACCAGTCATACTGGAGCGTTCCAGGGTCCTTCTCTTTCACTACCGATACACATTCGGCCGCTACCTGCTTGAACTCGTCTAGCTTGCCCTCGTGAATCTTCAGCCGAGCGCTTACTTGTAGTTTACTCATTGTCTACCCCTCGAACACCAGTATAACCGATTCTGGCGCTGAAAACTATCGGAGAGACGCTGATTCCGGTGTGGGAAAATGGCTCGTGGCTTGTCGGTGTTTGTCCTACACAGCACCTAAGCGAGCTTTCTCGGAAAGTCTTTGAATACGCTCTGAGCCCCCGTCTTCGGAGGCGTTGCCAGCGAAATTGCTCTGCCGAACACGCCCCGCAGACGGGGCTTCGAGCACTTTCCGCGAGAGCTCAAGCGTGAGCGGAGGTGGGGGGGGCGGATTACGGCGCTAGCCGTGGGGCAAACTGGACGAGGAAGGATTCAGTCGAATTCAGTCGGGCGTGTTCAAAACGGGTTGGGGGCTCGGTCGGAGACCGGCCCCAGCGGCAAAAAACCTCGCTCTGGCCGGTCTCCGCATCACTTACAGACCGAGTCCAGGCATGGTCTTCAACTGGTTTTGAACACACTCGATTCAGTCAATGAGTTGGTTTTCGATGGCGTAACGAATGATCTCGGCGGTGTTCGTGAAGCCCATCTTCTCGAGGATTCGGGCGCGGTAGGTGCTGACGGTCTTCACGCTCAACGCCAGGTCCGAGGCGATTTCCGTGGGTGTTTTGCCGGCCGCCAGCATCCGCATCACCTGGAACTCGCGGTCAGACAGGGCAACGTGCCGTGGCTGGTCGATGGTCGCATTTACACCAAGAGCCAGGGTCTCGGCCAGGCTGGCGCTGACGTACTTGCCGCCGGCCACCGCCTTGCGAATGGCCTTGACCAATTCCTCCGGCGCGCTTTCTTTGGTCAGATACCCGGACGCTCCGGCTTTCAGAACGCGCACCGCAAACTGCTCTTCGGCGTGCATGCTCAGCACCAACACTGGCAGGTCGGGCCGATAGTGTTTAAGCTCTTTCAAAACATCCAGGCCGCTGCGCCCGGGCATGGTAATATCCAACACCAACACGTGCAAATCCTGGGTGAGGGCCTTGTGCAGCGCCTCCTCGGCGTCCGAGGCCTCATCCGCGACTATCATATCGGGGGTTTCCGACAAAATCTGTTTCAGCCCCCGGCGCACAATCGCGTGATCATCGGCGATGAGTACGTTGATCATGTCGCTCTCCCTATCCCTCGAACTGTGCCCAGCGGCCTGCCTGTGCGAAGGCAGACAGGCAGCCGGGCCGTAACGGTGGTCCCTTTTCCCGCAGTTCCATCAATTTCGACCTCACCGCCGTGCGAGAGCGCTCGCTCGCGCATCCCCAACAGCCCGATTGATTGCGGGTCGTCGATCTCCCGTTCCGTAATCCCGCGCCCGTTGTCTTGCACGCGCAGAGTCAGGTGGCCGGCGGTCTCCTCCAGTTGAGCCTCGACCTGAGTGGCTGCGGCGTGGCGGGCCACGTTGGTCAGCGCCTCTTGCAGGATGCGGAAAGCCGTCGTGCACCCGTCGGCGTCCAGCGTTGTTTCTTCCACGGTGCAGACCAGGCGGCACTGAATGCCGGTTCGCGCTTGGAATTCTTGCAGTTGCCATTCGAGGGCCGGCACCAGGCCCATGTCGTCCAAGATGGCCGGCCGCAGCTCAGTCGAAATGCGACGCACCGTTTGGATGGTAGTATCGATCAGTTCGGACATGGCCTTGGTTTTGTGCAGCAGAGTCGATCGATCTTCGTCCAGGTGCCTCTGCAGCCAGGCGACGTCCATTTTCAACCCGGTCAACGCCTGGCCCAGCTCGTCGTGAATCGCACGCGATATGCGGGTCCGCTCTTCCTCGCGTATGGACAGCAAGCGCGCGGACAACTCGCGCAGTTGTTCGCGCGAATGGCGAAGCTTATCTTCCTTTGCCTTGCGGTCGGAGATATCGCGGATAACGACCAATACGAACAACCTGCCTGTGCCGGCACGGCAGGCAGGCCCCCATTCGCCGGGCAGCGGGGTCAGGGCGATTTCGGACGGGAACTCGCTACCGTCTTGGCGCCGGCCATAGAGGTCGAGGCCGGCGGCCATAGGCCGCAGTCGTGGATCGGCTACGTAGCTGGCGCGATGCTGAAGGTGTTGGTCGCGGAAGCGTTCGGGCACGAGGATTTCGACCGGCCGGCCAGGCAGTTCGTTCGGTCCGTAGCCAAGCAAGTTTTCCGCGAGGGAATTGGCCATGGCTATCCGTCCCTGCTGGTCAACGATGACGGCGGCGTACGGCATCACCGTCAGCAGGTCTTCGAATCGCTTCGCCCCGGCGCCCGGCTTCGTCATCCCGATGACTTCTCCAGATAAAGACCGTCCGTCTCAACTCCGCACGTGAGGCCAACTGCCGTGCGTCCGACAAGGGGAAATAGGACTCGAACACGCAACCTGTGCAGTTCGGAGCTCGCTGCTCTGCCCGCCCATCAACGCATTGATCGTACTACGATCTATCTTTCGTGTCAAACTATTTCGGTAGCAGACGATTGGCGCACTGTTATTTCGTATCAGAAGAAGACGAAGATATCGATCAGATCCGGGCTAAGGTCGACCAAAGCCTGGCCCGAGACGCGGACGAAATCCTGTAGCCGGCCGGCGTTCTCCTGGGTGATGGCGCCCTGCGCCAGCTTGGCCTCCACGTCACCGGTTAGCAGGCCCAGCACCTCGCGGAATAGCAAGTAGGGGTCGCCGATGCCGGTCTGGGCGTTGCAGTCGCCGATGGCGACGAGGAGGTCGGCGTGCTGTGCCTGGGCGCGGCGGGCGAACTCGGTGATGAGGGTGGTCTTGCCGGCGCCGGCCCTTCGGGTTGAGCCTCAGGACGAAGCCTCGCTGGTGACGAAGCGCACCTGACCCTGGCCGGCGCCGGCATGGTCCAAGAACGTCTGGAGTTGGGCCAGTTCTCGGTTGCGTGCGACAAACACCTGCTCGGACATGATGGGCCTTTGTCTGGAACTCTGATACTCCCGCTGGCGACGAAGAATACAAAGGTGATTTGAGGTGCCTCGGACTATATTCAATCCGAGCTATCCAGAGGGGCGACGACAATCGCCCGCCTTCTGTTCATCTGCCAGGCTTGCTCAAACGCACGCACCTCTGCGATTCGCTGGCCTTGCGCCGGATCCAAATAGGTCACAAGTTCGTCAGTGACGGTCTCGACCACCACGGCATGAAATACCCAGAGCGCGTCCAACGGGAATAGATTCACTAGAAGGATCGGATAGAGGCCATCTGCTAACCAACGTCGCAGATCGTCCCATGTGGCCTTCCGAAGTTCTTCTGCCCTCAGGCCGTAGCGGCGGGTACATGCGACCGCATCTCTAGCCACGGTACCCAGCCCGTCTGTCTTGCAGCACTCCCGTAGCGTCGCTTCGTCAACCTCAATCCCCCAATGGGCCATGACCATTCTCAAGCAGGCGGGTGTGCAAGACAGACGGGTTTCTTGTGGGTAGAATTTCAGCTTGGATGGCCTGGTAGGAGGCGTACTCATCCGTGCCCTTCGGGCGAATTGGTGGTCCGCAGAGCTTGAAACGCGGCTGCAAGTTCTGTTTCTCTCTCGTGCGAGAGTCGTTCCGCATTGGCGCGAATTTCATCAACCGGTGTCCAGCCGACAATGTATCCGAGCTCATCGTCCACCGTGACAACGCCCACGACCCCGACAGCCCCGTAACCCGGAGAGGTCAACACGAGCGGAATAACCCAGGTGGAACGCAAGGCAGTGATCATGCGGCAGGGGTGGCCTACGCCAACCAGATTGCCTAAGTGGTCAGCTACAAAATCCTGAACGACCGCCAGCGACTGGTCGGCAGCAACGGGTGTTTGGGTTTGTGTTTTGATCATTGGGTGGATCCTCTCTACACAACGTAAGGGTTATACCCACTAGCGTAAATATACATCAAGACAAGAGTGTCGGCAAGCTCCCAGATGCGGCCGGATAACCTGAGGGAGCACATTATCTATCAGCAGCCCCGGTACCTCGCGGAAGGGCCGGCTTGGCCGTGAGCCCTCGGCGTTAGGTCTTCGGCCCGAGAGCCCGCCGAACGGCGGGCGTCGTCAGCCCTCGTCTGGGCGTCTCCCTGCCCGACGGCCACGATCAGATCGGCGTGGGATTCCTGGGCACGGGGGGTGAACTCGGTGACGAGGGCGGTTACTTCGGCTACGCTCAGCACAGGCTTGCCGGCGCCGGCCTTGAGCTCGGGAGACAGAACCGCGGATTGCCAGGAAGACGCGGATAGGGAGAGTGACAAATCCGCGTCTTCCTGGCAATCCGCGGTTCTGTCTCCCGCGGCTCTCTCCGCCAGCAACCGACGCACGCCGGCCACCAACCACGGCTTCGCCTCCGCATGCGCCATCACCAACGCGCCCAACTCGTCGGTGCCGCGCGGCTCGAAGCGCAGGCGGGCCAACGCCTCGAGCTGCTCCTCGTCGGCAATGATAGCCACGGATGATCAGAAAACCGCGGATTGGGTGACCTTATTATCCGTGTATTTCTGCTGATCCGCGGCTCTTCCTTGCGCGGCTCTCCTTGCCAACACCACCACGCCCAGCTCCTCCAGCCGGCGCCAATCAGCCGGCGTGCGCACCGTCACCGTCGTGCGGAACAGACCGGTGGACGCCGGCATGCCCGGCTCTGCCGGCGCGGGTGGGGCCGGCGGTGGAGCATACGCGGCTATTGATTGGAGTGGGCTGAGCAGAAACGTCAACAGGACAACAACGTGGAGTGCGCGCTGCGTGCGGCGCGAGGTGAACGGGCTGCCATTCATGGGTTCCCCCTTGCGAATAGCGGTGCAAACGGTCAGCGATTACGTAGCGCGCCGGCCATGGAACAGCGCGGGTGGGGACGAGGCCGGCGCCTACATCATTATACCATACAGCGACGGAAAGTTCTTGTCAAAACCTTGCCAAAAGCCTGACGGTTATCTGTCAATCCTGACAGGCCTGACAATTGGTCACGTAGTCGGACAGTCGTATGGTTAGATGGTCGGGTAGTCAGATGGTCGGGTAGTCGGGTCGACCAGGCGACCAATTGACCACTCGACCAGGTGAACAGGCCCTTTGTCCAACATATTGCAAAACCGACCCCGATTCTTTCACGCGGGATCAACATCCATCGGAGTTTTAAGGAACTTTAAGAAAACGCGGGCCTGCACCCGTGACAAGCTCTTCGGCTCCGGTTGCTGGGACCGGGGCAGGCTGGGGCTCCTCAAGGGAGATAATCAAGACCTCAGCACGGAAGGCACGGAGTTGATGCAGCAAGTCAGTGATCCGGTCTGTCACTTTGCCGGCCACATAGGGCTCACGACAACTGCGGCAGATCTCGGCGGGGACGTCTCTGATCAACACAACCATGTCAGGCAGCAAAAAAGGGATCGTCGCCATCCCTGGGCTCAGCCGCCCACTGCACAGCGGACAGCGGCTATTCCTTTCGCGTTTGCCAGTCATCTTCCCACTCCTCTGGAGATGGTTTGTACACCGTCACAACGAACAGGCGATCCTTCACTTCATCGATAGCGATCACAGCGTGAAATGGCTCTCCGGTTGCCAGCCAGCCCAAGACGAGGCAGTCAGGAAGCGGACGGTGCAATGCCGGGTAATCCTCAATGACTTCGCTGTTTTGCAACCCCTCTTCTAGCAACTCACGACTCCAGCCTTCGTTCACAAGCTCTATAATGCCGTGGCGGGACCAAAGGATCTTCGCTCTCTCGGGGTCAGCCTGATTTTCACGAGCCCTGCGACGGATGAGGTCCTGCTTGGCTTCTGTGTCCACGGTCACTTAGATTATACACACGCTGTGTCCAGGCTGCAACCATGACTTCGGCGACATCCTGCGTCCAGGCATGGTCACTTAGATTATACACACGCTGCCGATTATGCTTAATTCGTTGACCAGCATCCTGAGTAAGCTGTAGCGAAGCGAAAGCTGTATCGAAGGGTGCGGGTTTGCCTCGAGGCGTTGCTTGAGCCGCACCCTTCGATACGATCTCCACTTC
>JAANWY010000264.1 GCA_018263655.1 Anaerolineales bacterium
TACCCTGGCGCGCCCTGCATCTACTACGGCGACGAAGTTGGGATGGAGGGCGGCAAGGATCCCGATTGCCGGCGGGCTTTCCCCTGGGACGAGGGCTGCTGGAACACCGGGGTGCGTGATTTCGTTAAGCGCTGCATCGCGCTGCGGCGCGCTCATCCCGCGCTCAGGCGCGGCGATTTCACGCGACTTCACGCCAGAGCGGGCGTGTATGCCTTCGGCCGCCGGCTCGGCCATGAAATCCTGGTTGTTGTTCTCAACAGCAGCCTGGCCGATACGACGGTGGACATTGACGTGGGGGGATACTTGGCCGATAGTACAGTAATGGTAGATGTCTGGAGGGAGGAGCCGGCGAGGGTGGAGAGCGGCAAACTGTCACTAACTGTTCCAAAAAGAGCAGGGGTTGTGATGTGTCAAGATAGTTAAGCGACGTCGAAGGTGACTGCTCAGGCACTTCGTGCTTACACAAGAAGAGGCCTCAACTACGAGGGCAGTAGCCGGGCAGCAGCCTGAGTAGCTACCGTCGAAGTATTGACAACCGACCTTTTGGATGATATACTGACGCTCAGACTATGACTCGTCAACGGTGATGAGGAGGGTGTTTCATGTCTGAACCGCGAACCGTGCGTGCGCCGCGTGGTACCGAACTCACCTGCAAAGGCTGGGGCCAGGAAGCCGCCATGCGCATGTTGATGAACAACTTGGATCCGGAAGTTGCCGGCGAACCCGAAAAACTCATCGTCTATGGCGGCCGTGGGAAGGCCGCCCGCAACTGGGAATGCTTCGACGCCATCGTCGCGGCACTGAAGGAGCTGGAGAACGACGAGACGCTTCTGGTCCAGTCGGGCAAACCCGTCGGCGTGTTCCGGACACACGAGGACGCTCCTCGCGTCTTGATCGCCAACTCGAATATCGTGCCCCACTGGGCCACCCACGAGTATTTCGACGAGCTGGAGCGCCAAGGCCTCATCATGTACGGTCAGATGACGGCCGGCTCCTGGATCTACATCGGCACGCAAGGCATTCTGCAAGGCACCTACGAGACGCTTGGCGCCGCCGCTCGGGCCGAGGGCTGGCCTAGTTTGAAGGGCAAGTGGACGCTCACTGCCGGCCTGGGCGAAATGGGCGGCGCACAACCGCTAGCCATCACCATGAACGAGGGCGTCGGCCTGATCGTCGAAGTCGACCCACAACGGGCTCAGCGCCGGCTCGATACCCAGTACGTGGATGAGGTCGTCGACGATCTGGATGAGGGGTTGGAACGCGTGCAGAAATACGTGGGCGCGGGTACCCCTCGCTCCATCGGATTGATTGGCAACGCTGCTGAAGTCTATCCCGAGTTGGTGAAGCGCGACGTGATTCCCGACGTCGTCACGGATCAGACGCCGGCCCACGATCCCAGGAGCTACGTCCCGTGGGAGATGTCGCTGGAGGACGCCTGGACGCTGCGTGAGCACGCCCCGAAAGAATTCGAGAAGCGGTCTTACGAATCTATGGCCCGCCACTGCGAGGCCATCGTGGCGATGCAGAAGCGCGGCGCGGTGGCCTTTGACTACGGCAACAACTTGCGCCAACGGGCTCTGGACGCCGGTGTGGGCGAGGCCTTCGACTATCCTGGCTTTGTGCCGGCCTACGTGCGGCCGCTCTTCTGTCAGGGCAAAGGTCCCTTCCGCTGGGTGGCGCTATCCGGTGACCCCGAAGACATCCACCGCACCGATGAGGCGATTCTCGATCTATTTCCGGAGGATGAGCATCTGGCACGCTGGATCCGGATGGCTCAGGAGCGCATCGCCTGGCAGGGTTTGCCGGCCCGCATCTGCTGGCTGGGCCAGGGCGAACGGGCGAGAGCCGGTCTGAAATTCAACGAACTCGTCGCCTCCGGCGAGATCAAAGCCCCCATCGTCATCGGGCGCGATCACTTGGACACCGGATCCGTGGCATCGCCCAACCGCGAGACAGAAGGCATGAAAGACGGTTCAGACGCCATCTCGGACTGGCCGATCCTGAATGCGCTGCTGAACGCCGTCAGCGGTGCCACGTGGGTGAGCTTCCACCACGGCGGTGGCGTGGGCATCGGGTTCTCCCAGCACGCCGGCCAGGTCATCGTCGCTGACGGGACGGACGCGGCCGCGGCGCGCTTGGAGCGCGTGCTGACCAACGATCCAGGCAGCGGTGTGATGCGCCACACGGATGCCGGCTACGAGGAGGCCATCGAGACGGCCCGCGCCAACGACATCAAGATTCCGATGCTGAAGTAACGGAGCAACGACGTGCCTTCCCCTTTCCCTGGCATGGATCCGTATCTGGAACATCCGGACCTCTGGCCCGATGTGCACCACGGACTCATTGAGGCGTTGCGCAGCGATTTGGCGCCGGCTCTGCGCCCACGCTATCGGGTCGTGGTCGAAAAGCGGACATACCGCGTGGACCCAAGCGAGGTAGTCTTCATCGGGCGCCCCGATGTTGGGGCGATTCGCACGGTGCAGGAGCCGGCGGAACTCTACGCTGCAGTCGAGCCTGGGGGGCCGCTCACGGTTGAGGTGCCAGTGCCAGACGTCGTCGAGGTGGGCTATCTGGAAGTGCGCGACCTCTCCAGCGGCGAGGTCGTCACCGTGCTGGAGTTGCTTTCGCCCGCCAACAAGCGTCCCGGCGAAGGCCGCCGGCTCTATGACCACAAGCGGCTGACGATTCTGGGCTCGCTCACGCACCTGGTCGAGATCGATCTGCTGCGGGCTTACGAGCCGATGCTCGTGTACGGCGACGAGCAAGAGAGCCACTATCGGATTCTGGTGAGCCGCAGCGAGCGCCGGCCGCGCGCTGACTTGCTCACCTTCAACGTTCAGGACCCGATTTCGGCGTTCCACCTCCCGCTGCGCAGAGACGACGAGGAGCCATTGGTCGATCTGGGCCGGCTGCTGCACGAGCTCTACGACCGGGCCGGCTACGATCTGAGCGTCGACTACGAGCTTGATCCGGTGCCCCCGCTGGAGGATGAGGATGCGGAGTGGGTCACTCAACTATTGGCTGCGTGGCGCAAAGGGGAGCAGTTCAAGTAAGTCTTTCCTTACCTACCTGTCTCTGATCGCGAAATGAAACCAGAAGGCCAAAATGGACAAGACTACATTTCCCGGGCGGTAGCTATTCTCATGGGCATTGAACTGTGGATGGAGCAGCCAAGTTGAAGTACTTCATGGGTGCCAACCGCGTAGGTTGGTCGTTGTTGGCCATCGGGGTGGCGATTGTGCTGGTGCTGATCGTCGCGCCGCTGGATCGGGTGCTTGGCGACGTCAGCCGGCTCGTCTATCTGCACGGCGCGATGGTCTGGGTGGCGATTGCCGGCTTCAGTGTGGCCGGCATCCTCGGCGTCGCGCATTTGCTGACAGCCAAATCGGCGTGGTATGCTTGGTCTCAGGGCGCCGAGCGCTCGGCCATCGTCTTTTGGGCCGGCTACTTACCCATCAGCGTCTTGGCGGCCGACATGGCGTGGAACGGCGTGTTCTGGGCCGAACCGCGTTGGGCCATGGCGGCGCAGATTCTGGTCGTCGCTGTAGCGTTTCAAGTCGGAGGCCGGCTTCTGAACAACCCTCAGATCAGCAGTGCGCTGAACGTCTTGCTAGCCGGCGTGACCGTGTGGCTGCTCCTGCGCACCCCGTTGGTCATCCATCCCGACAACCCGATCGGTGAATCGAGCTACAGCAGCATCCAGCTCTCGTTCGTTGCGCTGGTCGTTTTGTGCGGGCTGGCCGGCGTACAAATCGCGCGCCGGCTGCGACCGGAGAAAACATGACTCACAAGCCAACGCTTGATCTTGCCCTGACCCGAAGCGCAGGTGATGCGTTCGTGGCCCGCAACGCCCTAATCGTCGGCGTTGTCCACGTCGGTTCTGATTTATGGAGAATGACATGAAAGTTGACTTGTTGATTCACAGTGCCTCCCAGCTTCTCACCTGTGCCGCGCCCGAGGGACCACTGAGTGGTGCTAACCAGGGCGCTATCGGTCTTATCGAGGATGGCGCCATCGCCATCGATGCGGGTCGGATTACGCATGTTGGACCTACTACCGATGTGAGACCCACAGTGGATGCTCGGGTTGAGATGGATGCCAGCGGCTACGCTGTCCTGCCAGGCTTCGTCGACGCGCACACCCACGCGGTGTTTGCCGGCCATCGGGCGGACGAGTTCGAGCAGCGCGTAGCGGGCGCCACATATCAGGACATCATGGCGGCCGGCGGGGGCATCATGTCAACGGTGCGCGCTACCCGGCAGGCAAAGCTGCGCGAATTGGTCATGCAGTCACACAAGCGGCTCAACGCAATGCTGACCCACGGTACCACCACGGCCGAAGTTAAATCCGGCTATGGTCTGACGCTGGAGACCGAACTGAAAATGCTGGCCGCGATCTCCGCCCTCAACACGGATCACCCTGTCGAGTTGATCCCCACGTTCTTGGGTGCGCACGCCATCCCCGACGAATATCGCGATCGCGCCGATGATTTCATCGACGAGGTGGTTGACGAGATGCTGCCGCGCGTCGCCGTGGCTGACGCACTCCTGCCTCCGTTTGCCGATATAGAGGCCAGCGGTTATCAGCCGGTGGCTGTCTTCGTCGACGTTTTCTGCGATGTTGGCGCCTTCAACTTAGAGCAGTCCCGTCGCGTGTTGGAGCGAGCGCAGGAGCTGGGGCTGGAAATCAAGATTCACACGGATGAATTCGAATCTCTGGGAGGGGCGGCCTTAGCAGCCGAGCTGGGCGCCGTGTCTGCTGATCACCTGGCTGTGACGCCCCGCGAGGAGATCGAGCGGATGGCCGAAGCCGGCGTCGTCGGCGTGTTGTTACCGGGCACGACCTTCGGCCTCGGATCGGATCACTACGCCGACGCTCGCACCATGGTCGAGGTGGGCTTGCCTGTGGCTCTGGGAACCGACCTCAATCCTGGACCGTGTTGGTGCGTATCCATGCCCTTCATGATCACCCTCGCCACGCGCTATATGAAGATGACGCTCGCCGAGGCGGTCGTCGCCGCGACGATCAACGCAGCCTACGCGTCGGGCGTGGGGGATGAAGTGGGCAGCCTCGAGACGGGCAAAGCCGGCGACTTGGTGGTCTTAGAGTGGTCGGATTACCGCCATCTGGCGTATCGATTCGGTGAAAACCCGGTTGCAACCGTTATCAAGGAGGGAACGATTCACGAGGTATTGGACGGCGTCGCGTAGTTGGGCCGAGGGTGAAGAGAAACAGCAAAAGGGGTTGATGATCGACCACGAGGTTCCTAGTCGGTCATCAACCCCTATTATTGCTTTGTCGTGGAAGATTACCGGCCGGCAAGATATGAGATGACGTAACTGGACGCCATGCTGAGGACGATCAAGCCGCTTATCACGTACCAGGCAATCTGTTTCCAGTCGCGTTGCTTGTTCTTCTGCTGTTGACGCTTTTGGCGTTGTCGACGCGGGACTGGCACGTTCCACCTCCTTTCTGAACACGTCACAGACGGTCTCGCTGTCAGATTCTCGAAATTATATCCGCCACTATTGGATTATATCATAGCTGCGCGGTCTTGACAAAGAAGCCAGGGTTTTCGGATTGACCACTTGTTTTCAATGAACACAACGGGGTAACTACTCAGGTTACCACCCTCGCAGTTGAGAAATGCGGAAAAATGGTGGCGGCCGCCCCCCACACCCCCATCTTTTCCGATCTCTTCTTGTGTGGGCACGAAGTGCCTGAGTAGTTACACAACGGGAACATCAACATCGAGAGGGGAATACATGACCGAAGATAGGCTCGCGAAGTTACAAATATGGATGCAGGAAGCGGGGATCGATCTGATAGCCATCGGCCCCACACCCAACATGCGCTATCTGCTCGACTTTGCACCGATCGCCGACGAGCGATTGTGCTTGCTCCTCGTGGGGCCTGATGCCGTGCGTATGGTTGTACCAAGCCTCAATGCCGAACAGACAGCCGGCCACACCGCTGTGCCGCTCAATATCTGGGAGGACAGCGATGGGCCGGCAGCCGCCTTGCGCGAGGCCCTGTCCGCGATGCCGGCACCGCGTCGTCTGGCGGTAGACGGTGCGATGCGGGCCGACTTCTTGCTGCAACTTGAGGACGAGATCGCGCCGCAGGAGACCGTAGACGCCGGCGCCCTGCTCGCACCGCTGCGCCAGCGCAAATCGGCGTCGGAGATCGAGATGTTGGCCGCAGCTGCGGCGCAAGCCGACCAGGCGATGGCGGCCGCTATCGAGGCATGCCGGCCGGGCGTCACCGAAGCCGAGGTCGCTTGGGCTGCTGAAGTGGCTTTTCGGCAGGCCGGCGCTGAGGAAGTCCTCTTCACCCTGGTGGCATCCGGGCCGAACGGCGCCTATCCACACCACCACACCGGCCAGCGCGAGCTGCAGCGCGGCGACGCCGTCGTCATCGACCTCGGCGCCTCGCTCAACGGCTACAAGTCGGACATCACGCGCATGGTGCACTTGGGGGCGCCATCTGAGGAGTTTCTTGAAGCGCATGAGGCCGTGCACGAGGCGAATCAGCGAGGACGAGCAGCGGTGCGCCCTGGGGTAGGCGCCCAAGACGTGGACCACGCTGCCCGAAGCGTGCTGGAAACCCGAGGGTACGACGAGTACTTCGTACACCGGACAGGGCACGGGCTAGGTTTGGAGATTCACGAGCCGCCGTGGATCATGGCCGGCAACGATGTGCCACTGGCGGAGGGTATGGTCTTCAGCGTCGAGCCAGGCGCGTACATCCCGCGGCAGTTTGGGATTCGGATTGAGGACATTGTGGTGGTGACGGAGGCCGGCGTTCGCACGTTGACAGGCTACGACCACGAGCTAGTTGTGAAAGAATGAATTGTCTGTGTTTCGGGATATGATCATCGTTTCGGCCGTTGGCCTCCGCCTGCTCCCGCTGGATTGCCAAATCCAGCGGTTATGGCTTGGATTTGGCAATCCAAGCCGAGCTAAGTGGCCGAAACGATGATCAAGGCCCGTGTTTCTTTTCGTCTGTGATGAAAGTAAGTAAGAAGGAGGAAGAGTAGATCATGCGCAAGAAGGTCGTCTTTGTTACCGGCGCCAGCGGCGAGGTCGGTCAGGCAATTGTCAAGCGGTTGGCCGAGGAAGGCAATCACGATCTCTTGACACTGGACCTACAATCTCTCCCCGAGGCGCTTCAGTCCCTGGTGACCACCCACATTGAGGGTGATATACTCAATAATATCCTGTTGGCTCGTCTCGTGAGTGAGTACGAAATCGACGTCATCTATCATCTGGCGGCCTTACTCTCGAAAAGCAGCGAGTTCGCCCCCGACACGGCGCATGAGGTGAATGTGGAGGGCACCTTGGGCCTGCTGCGTCTGGCCGCCGAGCAGTCACAGTGGCGCAGCAAACCGATCCAATTTGTCTTTCCGAGCTCTGTGGCAGTCTATGGGCTGCCCGATCCCGAAAGCAAAGGCTTGTACAAGCGGGTTCGGGAGTGGGAGTGGAACCAGCCGCGGACGATATACGGTTGCAACAAGCTCTACTGCGAGATGCTGGGTAGCTATTACAGCCAACACTATCGACAGTTGGCCGCCGACCAGTCGGTCCTCATCGATTTCCGGGCGCTGCGGTTCCCCGGGCTGATCAGCGCTTTCACGCTGCCGACCGGCGGCACGAGCGATTATGCGCCGGAGATGATCCACGCGGCCGCTCAGGGCCGGCCCTACAAATGTTTCGTGCGCGAAGATTCGCGCATCTCGTTCATGACCATGCCGGACGCCGCCAAGTCGCTTGTCCGGTTGGCGGAGGCGCCCCGGGAGGAGCTGACGCGTCAAGTCTACAACGTGACCAGCTTCAGTCTCTCGGCGGCCGAAATTCGCGATATGGTGCTGAAATACTTCCCGGAGGCTGAGATCACCTTCCAGCCTGACCCCAAACCCCAGGCGATTATCGATAGCTGGCCGGCGGACTTGGACGACAGTGCCGCGCAGATTGATTGGGGCTGGGAGCCGACGTACGACTTGGAGCGCGCGTTTAGCGAGTACTTGATCCCCAACATCACCGAGCGGTATGCGGGTGAGAGTGGGGGTGCCTAGAAGCCGTCAGTTTTGACTATCAGGATCGGTAATAGAGCGAGCAGGATTACGTGTGTTTGATAGTCAGAACTGATTACCGGAGAGCTGGAGGGGGAGGGCCTTCCCGCACGGCCGGCACAAGCCACAAATATCTCACGTTACATCAAGAAACTGGCTGGTGTTTGCCCATAACTTGGATGTCAAGTTGTTTCACGTGTGAGCTGCGCGTGCCTCGAACCCTTCGACAGGCCCTTCGATGAACTCAGGACGGCGCTCAGGACGTCGCAAGTTCGAGCGTCCAGGAGGCTGAAACTTGTTTCAGGTCTTGGGAGTTCGGCCTTGCCTCTACTTGACAGCTGACTTATGGGGAAACACCAGAAACTGGCGTGAGCGTTTCACGGTTTGGACGCG
>JAANWY010000265.1 GCA_018263655.1 Anaerolineales bacterium
AAAGCGAAAGCTGTATCGAAGGGTGCGGGTTTACCTCGAAGCGTTGCTTGAGCCGCACCCTTCGATACGGTCTCCACTTCGTTTCGACCTACTCAGGATGCTACCCGCCAATTAAGCATAACCGGTAGAGATATGAAGATCAGCATGGCTCAAACGATCGTTTCACTCTTCAAGCCCAGCGGGTGCATCGTCGGGGTGGTGCTGGGCTGCCTGGCAGTTTCCGTTGCCGGCGTCCAACCCACCGCGGCCGACGCCACTCTCTCACCGGGCGTGACCTTACCCGCTGCTCAGTTGCGTTCTAAGGTGACGCCGCGCCTGCTGGCAGAATTGGACGCCGGTGGTGAGAGCGACGTGCTGGTCTTCGTGCGCGGCCGGCCGGACCTGACGCCGGAGCGCGCGCTCCAGACGAAAGAGGAGAAAGGACAATTCGTCGTCGAGGCGCTGCGCAAGACAGCGCAACAGACGCAGGCCGGCGCGCGCTGGCTTCTGGACAAGCGCGGTGTCGAGTATGAGGTGTTTTGGGTCGTCAATATGCTGCGCGTGCGAGGCGATCGGGCGCTGGTGGCGGGGCTGGCGAGTCTGCCCCGCGTAAGGAAACTCGACATAAATAAGGGGTTTCGTGTGCTTGACTTGATGCCGGCGGCGCGGCCGGCGTTGGATTTGATGGATGTCGCGACGACGACGTGGGGCATCCAGAGCATTGGCGCGCCGGCAGTGTGGGAGCGAGGCGTTCGGGGACAGGGCATTGTGGTGGCCGGCAACGACACCGGTGTCGATTGGGATCACGAAGCGTTGATCGACGCGTATCGCGGCTGGGGTGGGGCGTCGGCTGATCACAGCTACAACTGGCACGATGCGTGGGACAAAACGCCGTCGGCGCCTGGCGACGACCACGGACACGGGACGCACACCATCGGGACGGCGGTTGGCGGTGGTCCCAACAACATCGGTGTGGCCCCAGGTGCAGAATGGATCGCGTGCCGGAATATGAACGGCGGCTACGGGACGCCGGCGTCGTACGTAGACTGTTTTCAGTTCTTTTTGGCCCCCACTGACCTGAGCGGCGAGAACCCTCGACCTGACTTGGCCCCAGACATCATCAATAATTCTTGGGCGTGCATCGAATTCGAAGGGTGCCATCCCGATGATCCACTCTGGGATGACACGATTCGGCCGGCCGTGGAGGCACTGACGGAGGCCGGCATCGCCGTCGTTGTCTCGGCCGGCAACGCGGGACCTGGGTGCGGGTCTGTCCACGATCCGCCGGCTATCTACGCGCAGTCGCTAACCGTTGGCGCTGTAGATTCAGGCAACGGGATTGCGTCCTTCAGCAGCCGGGGCCCGGTGACTGTCGATGGTAGTGGTCGGCCGGCGCCGGAACTGGCGGCGCCAGGTGTGAGTGTGCGTTCGAGTCTCCGCGACAACCAGTACGGCCGCATGAGTGGCACATCCATGGCTGGCCCGCACGTGGCCGGCACGATCGCGCTGCTCTGGTCGGCGACGCCACAGCTCGTTAGCCGGCTGGCCGTCACGGAGCAAATCCTGCGAGCCTCCGCGCTCCCTGTTGCCAACGGTGCCTGCGGCGGCGACTCGGACGGTCAGCCCAACAATGTCTACGGTTGGGGCGTGATCAATGCCGATGCCGCCGTTCAGGCGACTGAGACGCTGCAGGAACTGCGGGGTACTGTAACCGACGCGCAGGGCAACTCGCTGGCGGGTGCCGAGATTACCATTGCGGATCAGGCCTGGGCGGTCGAGATTGGCTTGCTGACGGGGGCGGATGGTGACTATGTGACCCCTGTGCTGCCGGGGAGCTACGAGGTTGAGGTCAACACACCGTCTCATTTCTCCTCTGCGGCGATGGTTACGGTGTCTACGGGGGGCGCCCGGATTCACGACGTAGCGCTCTTGGCTTGTGCTGACTGGGACGGGGATGGTAGAACCGGGGTGTTCGAACTGACGGAGCTGGCCGGCGATTGGGGAGGCGAGGGCTTCAGTCTACAGCACGACGTCAATGGCGACGGGGCGCTCGACGTTGTCGATGTAGCTTTCTTGGCGGCTCACTTCGACGAGCCTTGCTCGGTGACTCGCTGAGTGGTTCCTGTGGAGTTCTTTTGTGTTCTTTTGTGTTTGTTTATGCTCGTCGAAGGTCTCCTGACCGAGACGTAGGGGCATCGGTCGGGAGACCTCGCCCAGCCTTGTCTGGCACATGCCCCTCATGAGATAGATACAACACCCCTCACCCTGCCACTGAACTGAAGG
>JAANWY010000266.1 GCA_018263655.1 Anaerolineales bacterium
TGAATCTGCCTGTGGAGGTATCATCTCAATGTTTCGGGGTTATGTAGGTCGAAATGGTATTTCGACCCGACGATTTACCAAATCGTCGTACATGTCCCCCCATATGTTGAGAATCCACCTGTGGAGAATCATCAACTTGGCTGGCAAGGTGACAAGATGAGATCCACCTCAATGCCATTGAGATTCACCTTGTCACCTTGCAATACTCAGTAGATCCAAATTGCTCCCGCTGGATGACGTCTGCCGTTAGCGGCAGGCATCCAGCGGCTAGAGGCGACGGATTGTCATCCGTCGCGAGCGGAAAATTGGATCTACTGATACTAGCGCGAAGCGAGAGGTAACCGCAGGAAAAGCTACCTAGTTGCCTGCGTTGTACTCCTCTTGCGTCTCTGTCAGCACTGCGGCGATATCCGCGTTCGGGTCTTCTTTGATGAGCTTGTAGATGGCCGTCATGACCAGCCGCTGGGCTTCTTCAGGCCGTTCCAGCGAACCGTACCAGGGGCTACAAGCACTAGCACTGACCGCCTCGGCCGCCTGCTGGAAGAAGGGCGCCTGGAAGAGTTCGTGGGACTGGGTCGCTTCGAGTACGGGGAAACCGCCACCCGGGCCGATCACCCACTCCGCATTCCGTTCAGGGTCCATGATCCAATTGATGTAATCGTGGGCTGCTTCGGGGTGCTCCGCCCCGACGGGAATGGCAAAACCTGCCGCCTGCGTGTCACAGCCTGGCTTCTCACCCTCAACCGACAGGAATGGTGCCAGGTAGAGATCGCCGGCCGCAACGGCGTCCAGCACATCCTCTTCGTTCCCCTTGCTGTATTCGGTATCATCGGGCGCTGTGAGGGGATTCAGGTAGCGGTAGCCGTTCAGCCCCGAAGGCAAAGAGCCGGCCGAAGCATCCTTTAACGCTTCCTCTTCCTGGAACCCACCAGCGAAGGCGATTTCAGGCACGTATCCTTTCGCTATGATTTCGCGCAAGAACTTGATAGCGGCGATGTTTTCGGGCGTGTTGAGCATCATGTTGCCCTCGCCGTCACCAAGTTGGCCCCCAAAGGAGTCGATTGTCGTGTTGACAGCGCGGTTCAAGCCGGCGCCGCCTTTGTCGGTCGATCCGAAGAAGGTCATGGCATACAGCCCCTCTTCTTTCAACCGCTCGGCCTCCGCCGTGAATGCTTCAGGCGTCTCTGGATAGCCGTTGGGAAAACGATCTTTCCATACATAGACGAGGTGCGGGCGTTGGGAAATCGGAATGCAGTAGAGCGCACCATCTGGCCCCGTGCAGGCTTCTATGGCATTGGGGTCAAGATCGTCAAACCACGGCTGCGCCTGGGCCCACTCCTTCAGATCCTGCATGGTTCCATTCCGATAGAATAGGTTGAGTTGGTCACTTCCCATCTCAAAGAGATCGGGGACCTCGCCACCGGCCTGTACGGCGGCAGCAGCGCGTCCGCCGGCAGCTCGCCGGCAGCTCGGCGGCCGGCATCCAGGGTGTTGACTTTGTGCAACAACGCCGTGGTCTTCAGCAATTCCAGCATGTCCTGATTGTTATTGCTGCCGGGGCCGTCGGTAGCCAGGGCAACCGGGATGCCTTTCTCTCGCATCTCGGGTACGTGGGCGACGCCGGAGGCCAGATACATGTTGCTGACTGGGCAGTGGACCACTACCGCGCCATGCTGGGCGATCAAATCGATTTCGTTGTCATCCAGCCACACACTGTGGACCAGTTGTACGTCGGGCGCCAGCGCGTCTAACTCGGCCAACCACTCGATGTGACGGTTCCCCCGCTTCTCCAAGTTGGCGTCCACCTCGCTTTGGGTCTCGGCCACGTGGATGTGGGTACCGACACCCCACTCTTGGGCTAGCGCGTAAGTCCGCCGCATCGTGTCGTCGGAGCAGCCCCAGGGAATGAGCGGGCCGAACTCCACGCGGATGCGACCATCAGCCTGCCCGTGCCAACTGTCGTAGAGGCGCGTCGTTTCCTCGATGATGTGGTCTGGCGGTTCCATGAAGGCTGGGTAGTAGCCCACATCGGTCCAACCTCGGGCCAACAGAAACCGAACACCCGTCTCCTCCGCAGCGCGACAGACGCCATCGTCGTTTCGCGGATCGGTGTGGATGTACTGGTGGTCGATCACCGCCGTCGCCCCGCTCCGGATGTTCTCCACCAGGCCCACCATGGCTGCCAGGTACGCTTCTTCCTCGATAAGGGCTTCGGCCACCGGCCAGATGGCCGCCTTGAGCCAATCGAGCAGGGGTTTGTCATCGGCCAGGCCTCGAATGAAGGTCTGGAACAGGTGAGTGTGGGCGTTGACCATGCCGGGCATGACGGCCATGAAGGTCGCGTCAATGACGGTATCGGCTTGCGAGCGCAGCGCTGCGGGCGCAGCGCCGGCCTCCACAACCTCAATGCGGTCTCCCTCGATGAAGACGTAGCCGGGATCGAACACCTGGCCGGCGTCGTCAACGGTGACGACCGTCCCTTCCTCCACGAGAAGGGTACCCATCACGCCTCCTCCAGTTTACGATGGCCAAACCGCTCACCGCCATCCACGGCAATCACCTCACCGGTGACATAGTCGGCCTCGACCAAGAACATGACGGCCTGGGCGATGTCGTCGGGGGACCCCCAGCGATTGAGCAGCGTTTTTTGAGCGATGCGGTCAATGAGGGCTTCGCTGTAACTGGCCGGGGGGAGCACCGGGCCAGGGGCCACGGCGTTGGCTCGCACTGCAGGGGCTAGTTCCAGCGCCAATTGCCGGGTGAGGGCCAGGAGCGCTGCTTTGCCCACACTGTGAGCCGCGAAGTTGGGCCACGGCTCCCAGGCCGACAGGTCCACGATGTTGATGATGGCGCCTTCGCCTCGTTCCAGCATCAGTGGGGCTACTGCGTTGGCGCAGTAGAATGGGCCGTGGATGAGGATGTCGGTAATGCGGTGCCAGGCAGTGATGTCTTCGGTGGGGAAGGGGGTCTGTTCAAAATGAGACGCGCTGTTGATGAGGACATCGACCGAACCGAAGCGATCTTCAGTCGCTGCCACCATCGCTTCGACCTGTTGGGGATCCGCTATGTCTGCCTGAACCGGCAGTGCTTCCACGCCCAGGGCGCGTGCTTCGGCAGCAGTGGCCTCGGCAGCATCGGCTGAGGAGTGGTAGTTGATTGCTACATTCGCGCCGGCGCGCGCCAGTGCCAGCGTGATGGCCTTACCCACGCGATGCGCTCCGCCGGTGATAAGCGCAGTTTTGCCTTTGGGCTCCACCTTCACCTCAACTCGTGGGGAGATTGGAGATTAGAGATTTTGCGACTGCGAAGCAATTTCTGATCTCCAATCTCCGAATGTACGAAGTTGTTTCTGGACAAGTCCCGAGACGCTCCTTTAGTCGACCGATGCATAATGCACAATGATAGTACAGTCAGCATGTTGATGCAACACGAGAGGAACGAATGCAGCAATGAAGAATAGCGGGAGAGTCAACATCGCCTAGGCCTGGCCAGCCGGTCGTTGCGAGCGATGATTTGAGTATAAGGCAGGGGCAAACCTGCCGGTCAGGCAAGGCTGATCAGCACAGTGTAGGGGTGGCTTGAATTGTAGGGGATACGACCTGGAACAAGAGCACCTGTACTACGGCGGGGCAAAACGAATCTGGAGGCGGGTGTCCAGCATCTGTTGGATACAGTCGGCGCTCACGCGCAAGTTGCGCCATGCTTCTAGCAAGCGGTAGGCGATGTTTTTGGCA
>JAANWY010000267.1 GCA_018263655.1 Anaerolineales bacterium
GACCATCGTCATGCCCTCGTCGGCTAGCCGCTCCATCACTTCGACCACTTCGCCGATCAGCTCGGGGTCCAGGGCCGACGTGTGTGCGCGGAAAAGCATGATTTTAGGCTCCATCGCCAGCGCCCGCGCAATGGCCACCCGCTGCTGCTGGCCGCCTGATAAGCGCGAGGGGAATTCGTCTTTCTTTTCTGATAGGCCGACCCACTCCAGCAACTCTTCGGCCTTGGCCTCGGCCTGCTTGCGAGGAATATCCTTGACCGTCATCGGGGCCTCGATGATGTTGCCCAGGGCCGTCATGTGTGGGAAGAGATTGAACTGCTGAAACACCATGCCCGACTTCTTCCGGATTTCGCGGATGCGCCGGCGGTGCTCGCGACCGGGCTCTCGCGCTTTGATCTCTGTGTCGTCGATCACGATGACCCCACCTGATGGCTCTTCTAAGAAGTTGAGGCAGCGGAGAAACGTGCTCTTGCCCGAACCTGAAGGCCCCATAATGACGACCACTTCTTGCAGCATCACGTCTAAGTCGATGCCCTTGATGACGTGCAGAGGCCCGAAGTACTTCTGTAGATTGCGAACCTTGATGATCGGCTCAGAATTTTGCCCTCTTCGGTCCCCGTCAGGGCGCTGTTGAGTTTTCAAGCGAGCGTCTTGTTCATATGAGGTCATGAACTTCTCCTTTCACCACGCGCCATGTGTGTTTCCAATCTGCCCTGCATATATTGGAACACAATGGTCAAGATCCAGTAGAAGGCAGCCGCGATGAGGAACGTCTCCAGGTTGCGGAAGTTCTGCCGGCCCACTTTCTGCGCGCGAAACGTCAGCTCCTGCACGGTGATAATCGACACCAGCGACGAGTCCTTCATCATCGCAATGAACTGGTTGCCGATAGGCGGGATGACGATGCGGAAGGCTTGCGGAAGCACGATGCGGCGGAAGGTCTGGCCACCCGACATGCCCAAAGCGTGGGCCGCTTCGTACTGTCCGATGCCGATGGCCTGAATGCCGGCGCGGAAAATCTCCGTCATGTAGGCGCCGTAGTTCAGCCCCAGCGCCAAGATGCCGGCCGGGATCGGTGGCAGGGTGATCCCGAGCTGCGGCAGCGCCAGGAACCAGATGAAGATTTGTACCAGCAGCGGGGTTCCCCGAATCAGGGACACGTAGAAGCCGGCGATGCCGTTGGCCACCGGATTATCTGACAGCCGACCCAATGCGCCCAACAGCGCCAGGATCGTTGCTAGCAGGATGGCGGCGGCGGACACGAGCATTGTGAGGCCGGCGCCGCCCATGATGAAGGGGAGCCACTTACGCATGAAGGCGATGTCGAGGCCGAAACTGCGCAATACGGAGAATAGCAGCACAAAGATGAACAGCCACATTGCGCCAATAAACAAACTACGGCGCAGACCGGCGGACTGTCGAGCAGCAATCAACTGATCGGCCAGCGACGCTGCATCTGGCGCTTGGTAGGGAATGGCAACTTCATCGCGCTGCAAAAAGGCGACCAAGCCGATATACCAAATCAGCATCACCACCAGCGGCCACGCGATGGAGATGCGCGTCGATAAGGTGATGGGATAGGATGTCGTCTCCAAGAGTGGCAGAACAGTGGCGAGCAGCGGACCGAGGACGTACAGGCCCAGGCTGCCCAGATAGGCCCAGGTGCGCACACGCCACAGCCCCCAAGCCAGGACCAACCCCGCCAGGCCGCTGCCCAACATCCACACCGCCATAACCGGTCCCCAAATCGACATGAAACCGATCTTGGTCCAGACCAAGTTCAGCTCCTGGCTATTGACAGTCTCCCAGAGCCGGACGCTGCCGTCAGCCCCAGCGGAGAGGATTGTGTCGGGTTTGGAGCCGAAGGCTACCCCGGACACGGCGCCAAGATGGCCATCAAAGACGCCCGCTGCGCGGACGGGCGCCCCCGTTCAGCGGCGAACGAAGTTGTCACTGCCGCCAGACAGCACGTGTTCGCCGGCGGGGTCGAACGCAATGTCTAAGACGGTTGCCAGGTGACCTTTGGCCTCCCCGGCGATATCGCCCTCTGCGACGTCCCAAATCAACGTGGTGCCCTCGGCGCTGCCGGCAGCGATGTAGGCGCCGTCTGGGCTAAAAGCCAGCGCCGTTACCTCTGCCTCGTGGCCCAGCCAGTCCTCTTTCTCTTCTTCGTCTTCCCAATAGCCTTCGAATCGCTGAACGGGGGCGCCCGTTTGCGCATCCCAGACTTGAATGTTCTGGGCATCGCCGGCAGCAACCGCTGTGCCATCCGGGCTGAGGGCTACGGCGAGCTTGGCGTTCTCGCCCGCGTCGATTACGTGCTGTTCCTGCCCATTCTCGGTGTCCGAGATCCGGATGAGGCCCGCGTCGCCGATTGTGGCCAGGGTCGAACCATCGGCTGATAGAGCCAAGTCGTTCAGCGGCCGGTCGCCGGCGTTCACTTCTTTCTCGATCCGTTCACCAGAGACGTCCCACAGCCGGATGGCGCCATCGTGGCCAGCCGAGTAGAGACGCGAGCCGTCAGGCGAAAAGGCCAGACCGGTGATGGGCCCCTGGTGACCGGGCAGCGTGCGCTTTGACCAGCCACGTCGCGGGTCCCACAGACGAATCACCCCGTCTGTTGCGCCGGCCGCGACTCTTGAACCGTCGGGGCTCCGCGCCAGGTCCTGGACGCCGCTGGTTACCGGCAGTCGCAGTGGCCCGCCGGCGAAGTACTGGATGGCATAGAGTAAGCTGAGGGCAGCGGTGAGAGCAACGGCAATGTACAGGACTCTCATCGCTCGCAATTGGGGTTCAGGGATAGATGTTTGCGATGTAGTCAAGAGCATTGCCTCCCTTTACTGCCGGACACTTTTGAGAAAGCCAGGTTTTTCCTGACTTGAAAGTGGGTGAACTGTTGCTTGTAGAGCGAAGCCGGACCAGGTCAACTGACCCCAGGGGCTTCTTACTGGAACTGGGGAGGCAAGGAACTTCCCCTGCCTCCCAACACTGTTCCTTCAAGAGTTTCTGTTCGGCTTGGTGGGTCGCCAGATCCGGCCGACTGGGGGGATGTGACGATCCTCCCAGAACGGAGACTAGGCATTGAGGAAAAAGTGACACTCACGCTCGCGACGGATTGTCAAATCCGTCGCCCTGCAGCCTGGATCTGGCGATCCAGCCGGAGCGTGGTGTGACTTTTTCCCTAATGCGAAATTAGATCTACTGAGACTACTCCGGTCTGACCAGCGTCGTGATATCAACGCCGTACCACTTGACGGAGAGTTCAGGCAGCGTGCCATCCGCGCGCATGCCGGCGATGATGTCGTTCAGTTTGGCCACCATCTTGTCCGATGGACCACGGCCCTTGTCCAGGGAGAAGACCAGCGGCTCGTAGAAGGCCGGCGTGCCCACGAACTTGAGCGGGATACCGTTCTCGATGGCGTTCTGGATCGTCGGCGCAGCCGACATCACCGCGTCCAGGCGCACACCATCGCCCAGCGCCAGGTCCTGGATCGCCTCGGCGTCGGTGGAGTAGGGGGCAATCTCAATGTCGTCCGGCGGCTCGTATATGATCTCGCCGCCGAGGATTTCCAACTCCTCGTTGAGATAGGACTCGTACGTCGTAGCCGTGCCGAGTCCCAGCTTCTTACCGGGCAGGTCGGCCGGCGCCTTGATGTGTGTGTTCTGCTGGTGGACGGCGAAGGCGGCCGGCGTGTAGTAGTACGGGTCGGTGAACCACAGGACCTCCGAGCG
>JAANWY010000268.1 GCA_018263655.1 Anaerolineales bacterium
AAGTTCCGGCTGTGTGATGTCCTGATCGGAGAGGTAGTCGAGGAACGGCGTGAGGGTTTCGCGGTAGGTTTCTATGGTGCGCGGGCTGTTGCGGCTGGCCTCTTGGTGTAGCAGAAACATGTCTAAACAGCGGTTTGCTGCTGTCTGTCCGTCGATGAGGCGAAGCAGAATCCGTTGCTCACCAGTCATGCGATGAGCTCCCTCTTGTGTCTACCAGCGGACGCTCACCACAAGATGTTGTGTTTTATGAGCCGGGCGGGATTCGAACCCGCGGCCAACGGATTAAAAGTCCGTTGCTCTGCCTGGCTGAGCTACCGGCTCGATAAGAATTATACTACGTTGCAGCGCTACAGTCAAAAAGTGCTATCGCACAAACGTTATGCCTCAGAACTCACAGCTCGTGCCGTTTCCTATACGCCGCGAGCGCCTGGCGCCGGGACTCACGCTCAGCCAACACCTCTCGGACCGGCTCTGCCACATCCCGCTGCCAGACAGTGTCCGCATCGCTCAACTCGCTCAGAAGTTGTTCAGCGGGATCCAAGACCTGTGCCCGGACCGGCGTCAGTAGTCCAGCCTGCACATCTTGCGCGTCAGTGTCGTCGAACCAAGTTGATCGCAGCGGCGCCAGCAGATCATCACGGACAGCCGTCATGGTGGCCGGCACACCGTCGACGACCTGGCGCAGCCGCAGCAAGACTAACTCGACCTGGTCGCCAATGCCAAAGGGCAGCCGATCCAGCACCGCGTCAAAGAAGCGCTGCAGTCGCTCGGCTACCGGCTCCGCCCGCTCGACGGTCTCGGCCAGCACCTCGCGAAGGCCATCGAGTCGCTCATCCAGGGCATCGAGTGTATCGTCTACCTGGGCGATTCCTTGACGGATTGCCGGCACTGTCGCTTCGAACCGTTCCAACCCCTCGCGCACTGCGTCAACCCCATCCGCCAGAGGCTGGGTGGTAGCCGGCAAGCCGGCCACGGAAGACTCGTAACGCTCTATGGATTGGGCCACAGCGCGATCCAAGTCGGTGGTGTCAAGCGCTTCATAGTGCGCGACCAGGCCGCGGAGCGCGTCGATTTCGGCCTGCATCTCCTGCTGCGTCTTGCTTGCTTCAGCCATCATGCGCGCTTCGCCTGCATTGGCGCCCATCTGCCAACCCACTGCCACGCCCTGCTCTCGGGCGTACCACGCTGTCGCGACATTGGCGCCGCCCAGCGCAGCACCGCCCGCCACGAGGCCGGCCAACAGTTGGCGACGCGTCAGCAGTCTGGGCTCGTCCTCCTCCGCGTCCGCCGGCGCTACCCCGAAGCCATCTGACAGGAGTGCGTCAAAGCGTTCCAGTGTCTCGTCATCCAACTCACGCAGCCGCTCAGTGATTCGACTGAGTCGATCTTCCCGCTGTGTAGTCATTATGGCTCTCCGTGCAATTTCGATCCGAATAGCGATCCAAACATCCCGCTGAGTAGCCCCAAGTAAGTACCTTGATAAAGCTGGGCGAGGTCTCCTGTCTGCGTGCCCCGCACAGGCAGGCCCGACCGATGCCCCCTACGTCTCGGTCAGGAGACCTTCGACAGCATGAAAGAACTTCGCGGGGGCCACTTAGGGCGGCCACCCGTGCCAAGATCGTGCTAACTCCCGTGGCTGAGATGCTGCTGAATAACTTCTACGATAGTGTCCCGGTCAGCCGGCACCTCAATCGGCCGGTTCGCGTAGGTCGAGCGCAAGTGGTCGCTCTTCTCAGTGATCGTTGTCTCGACCACGTAGTCTGCGTACAGTTCGCCCAGGTGGTAGCGCACCGTGTAGTCAGGGTCCTTGAGCACGTGACCCGTCAACAAGACCACCACATCCTCGTCGGGATCAAGGGGTTCATCGGTGCCTTCGACCAGTAGCTTACGCAGGCCGGCGACTGTCGTTGCGCTGGCCGGCTCACAGCCGATGCCGTCCCGGCCAATCACCGCTTTCGCGTCGGCGATCTCTTGCTCGGACACCTGGGTCACCCAGCCGTCGGTCCAATCCATAGCCCGCATCGCCTTCTTCCAGGACACAGGCTGCCCAATCTTGATGGCCGTCGCCAGTGTTTTGGCGTGCACCGTCACCAATTTGTCGGGGTGGTCGCTGGTGACAGTCTTGTAAAGTGGGGCCGCACCCTCGGCCTGGATGATGGTCAGGTGAGGCATCCGATCGATGAAGCCGAGTTCGTACAGTTCCTCGAAGCCTTTACCCAGCGACGAACTATTGCCCAAGTTGCCGCCCGGTACGACGACGCGATCCGGTACTTGCCAATCACGCTGATCCAGCATCTCCACGGCGATTGTCTTCTGACCTTCGAGCCGGAAGGGGTTAATAGAGTTGAGGATGTACATGCCGATTTCGGGCGCCACCTCAGTCACGAGGCGTAGCGCTGTGTCAAAATCACCCTGGATCTGCAGTGTCAGCGCGCCATAGTCCAGCGCCTGGCTTAGTTTGCCGAACGCCACCTGACCCTCGGGGATCAAGACAACGCCCAGCAGGCCGGCTCGGGCTGCGTAGGCGCCCATCGAGGCTGAGGTGTTGCCTGTCGAGGCACAGGCCACGGCACGCGCACCGACTGCGACCGCCTGGGTCACCCCTGTGGTCATCCCATTGTCCTTGAATGATCCGGTTGGATTGTAGCCCTGATGCTTCACCTGCAAGCGGTTCAGGCCGACATAGCGCGCACTCTCCGGCGCCTCTAGCAGCGGTGTATTGCCCTCGGGGTAGGTCACGATGTTCGACACGTCATCATAAAACGGAATGAGTTCACGATAGCGCCACACACCGCTCACATCCGCCGGCGCCAGTGATGCACGGCGCTGGCGCCACGTGTGTTTCAACTGTTCGGCATCCGTGTCTGGAAAGTCATAGACAACGTCCAGCAGGTCACCACACTCGCGGCACCGGTACAGCAGCGCGCTTGGTTCAAAATCTGTGCCACAGTGGATGCATTGAAGTCTCGCCAGGTTCATGATTTACCTCGGTTCCGTGTTCAATGACAGGACTTACGCGGTGGACCACTCAAAACGCATCCTGAGTAGGCGAAGCCGTATCGAAGGGTCGTTTTGAGTGGTCAGCACGCTTCGATACGCCTCCGCGAGGCTACTCAGCATGCTGACCGCGTAAGTCTTGTCAATGATGACTGTTGAGATGACAGATATCGTTCATCCTCAATACGCGCAGGTAGTCGTACTTCTCGCCCAAGACGCTGATGGAACAGTTGTCGATCCAGAAGCGGTTGATGGCGGGAAAGAGCTCTGGCGGCTCAGGCAGCCCGACGCTGGCGTGAGTGAGGATGAGCTGGACGTTGATCTGGTGGGCTACAATAAGAGATGTCTGGTCCTCGAGGTGCGCAATTTCGTCGAAGGCTTGGAGGGTGCGCTGGATGACGGCGTTCAGCGACTCGCCCGCCGGCAGGCCGAAATCGTAGTCACTTCGCAGACGCTGCCAGTCCTCCGACGAAACTTTGTCGCGCAGCGACGGTTCGCCCCACAGTTCCTCCGAAATCTCCCATTCGCGAAGTCCCGGCTTGAGTTCCACATCTATGCCACGGTGCTCGGCCACGATTTTGGCGGTCTCAAGACACCGCTGGGTGGGACTCGAGTAGATCATCGTGAGGCCGGCGTTGCGCAGCGCCTCGGCGAGCGACCGCGCTTCTTGCCGGCCCAACTCAGTCAACTCAATGGGCGCGTTGCCTTGGTAACGATGCTCTCGATTCCAAACCGATTCACCGTGACGCGTCAGGTAGATCATCTCGTCGCTCCCTTTCACCAAACAGCTCCATCGCTTCTTCCAACATCTCAAACATCTCACCGATATGCTCGATGGGGGCCGCGCCCATCTCCAGGAGCTGCCGATTCCCGTCGGGCACATCGTGGCGCGGCTTCACGACTAACACCGGCCGGCCCACGTTGTGAGCGCGCATGGCCATCTCTACCCCGCGATCCTCGGGCTGCGCCTCGACGACGATGACGGCCTGCGCCAAGCCGGCGATGATGTCGTCGCGGGTGCCGGCTCGCGCCCGGCTGGGATAGTCCGCTGGGCGTAGAGCCCCCGACATCAGGGCGCCGCGCTCAAGGACACGCTCAGCCAGCTTCTCCTGTTCAGGTGGAACCATCTCAATACCGCCGGCTAGCACCGCCAACCCGCGCCCCGCTCCATCGCGCGCGCCCTTCAGAGCACGAATATCGATGTCGTCGCCCAGACCGGCGACCACGGCGTAGCCCTGCTCTGCAAGCCGCATGCCAATCAGCTCAGCGTTGCTGAAGCCTCGGGGCGTCGCGCGCCAGGAGCCCACCACGGCCACCGCTCGGCTATCTTCCGCCACTGGCTCGCCCCGCAGCCACAGAAAGAGCGGCACTTCGTCCGTAAACATTAGATTCTGCGGATAGACTTCATCGCCCCGGGGGACAAAACGTACGCCGGCCGTATCCTCGTAGTCCATGAGTTGGTTCGTCAGCGACCAAAGCAGATCTTCGTTTACGGCCGCGATCTCCTGCGCCAGATTAGGCTCAACCCCCTCGTCGCTTAAGGCCCGGGCGCCGGCCTGGAAAACGCCGGCCGCTGTTCCAAACGCATCAATCAGCCATCGCACCTGTTCGAGACCGAGGCCGTCAATTTGGAGTAGCGCGAGAAGTTCCGTACGGTTACTCATAGGCGTGGAGCGTGGAGAATGGAGAGTGGAGGATGGAAGATGGAAGCGATAAGAAGAGGCCATCATCATCCCTTCTCCACTTTCCACCTTCCACCTTCCATTTCCCCGTTCACCGTCCTACCCTGACCGGCACTTCATAGGGCGGCGCCCAGTTGCCATCGGGCTTGACGAGGACCAGGCGCAAGGTGTAAGAACCAGGCTCCAGGCCGGCGGCGTACCACGCCTCGAGTTCACCGTCCACGATGGGTGTAGAGTGGGTCTGGCCCATCGTGACCCACGTCAGCGGCGCACGCGCGGGAGCAAATTCCACTTTGTAAAAAGAAACGTCGTTGGGACTGAACGAGGCCGTCCCGATGATGGGCACATTGTCCGTGATGAGCTCCCCCGGCGCGGGCGACGTGATGCGCCAGGTCGCATTGATCAAGGCCGGGGCGCCTCCAGGTACACGCGCCATGCCTCCGGGCTCACATGGTGCATTCGGCGTGAGCGGTACACCATGCTCCGCGGCCCAGGCTTGAATACGCGCCGCCTCTTCCTTGTCTGGCGGCACCGTAAGCGTGTTCAGCATCTGGAGGAAGACCTCGCGTGAGACCCCCGCCTGGTCACTCACGCGACAGAATAGTGAGGCGCCGGCTTCTTCGTCAGAAGCCTGGCCCAACTCGGGGGGCTTGTCTGTTGGTTGTTCGATAGTTGCGGGCACTGGCCCATCCGGGATCACGTCTTTCTGAATGAGCTCTCTGTGCTTCGTCTGACAACCACGGCCGGCCCGCAGGTCGGCGATATTGCATATTTCGATTTCGTCGACGCCGGCCGGCGGCTCGAACGTGCCAATGAGCGGCTGATCATCGACGCGCAGAACGTCTTGCAGTGCGGGAATCCGAAAGATCGTCTCCATCACGTCATGCCACAAGGGTGCCGCCCCATCTATACCCGACACATCCTTCATCGGAGTGTTGTCGGCATTGCCAGTCCACACGCCAACCACCAACTGCGGCGTGTAACCGAGGGCCCAGTTGTCGCGAAAATCGGTCGTCGTGCCCGTCTTGGCCGCTGCCGGCCGGCTGAGCACCAGCGGATTATCATGACCGAAGGCCGGCGTACGCGCTGCTCGATCGGCCAGAATATGGGTGACCAGAAACGCTGCGGCCGGGTCGACGGCCGGTTGCGGCTCCGCCCGCTGGTACGCGTAGAGTGTGTCACCTGTGCCGCCGATTACTTCCAGGATCGGAGTCCGGGGGACAAAGCCACCGCCATTGGCCAAAGTAGCGTACGCATTCGTGAGGCCCAACAGGCTAACTTCGCCACCCCCCAGCGTCAATGAGAGCCCATAGTAGCGATATGGGTCACGCTGCAGGCCCGTCACCCCCATAGCGTGCGCTTTGTCCACCAGGGTTTGCAGGCCGATTTCTTTCAGAACCTTCACAGCCGGCACATTGTACGAATTGGCCAAAGCATCCCGCAACCTCAGCGGACCGTGGAACGCGTCGTCGTAGTTCGTCGGCTGGTAGGTGCGATCCAGCTCCAGTGGGAACGTCGTCGGGATGTCCCACACGATGGAGGCCGGCGTCAGCCCTTGCTCAAAAGCAGCAGCGTAGGTGATGGGCTTGATGGCCGACCCGGGTTGCCGCGGGCTCAGGGCGACATTTACCTGACCATCTATGTCAGGATCATCGAAGTCTACGCTGCCCACCATCGCCAGAATCTGGCCGGTCTGGGGCTGCATGATGACGACGGCAGCGTTAGTCAAGTTGTGCGCATCGCGCATTTTCCCCACGTGCCGCCGCGCAATCTCCTCCGCCAGCCGCTGATACCGCATATCGAGGCTCGTTGTCACCCGCAGACCACCCTGGCGCACTGTGTCGCGCCCGTAGGCATCCTCCAACACCTGTTGGACGTAATCCACGAAGTGCGGGGCCTGCCGGACCCTACCCGGCAGTTCGAGTGTGATCTCTGCAGCATGCGCGGCGTCGGCTTCGGGTTGGGTGAGGTAGCCGGCCTCGACCATCAGGCGCAGCACCTGTTTCTGGCGTCGCTTAGCTGCCTCGAAATTCTCGTGGGGATCCAAGAGGCTGGGCGCCTGAGGTAAGCCGGCCAACAGGGCGCTCTCCGCCAAGGTCAGAGACGACACCGGTTTGTCGAAGTATGTCTCTGCTGCCGCCGCCACGCCGTAGGCCTGATGGCCGTAGTAAATCTCATTCAGGTAAGCTTCCAGGATTTTGTCCTTCGACCACATCCTGGTCAGGCGCGTGGCGAGCAGGGACTCGTTGACCTTGCGAGACATGGTCTTTTTCACTCGTTCTGCGTACGGAAAAACGATGAGACGAACGAGCTGCTGCGTAATGGTGCTACCGCCGGAGACAATCGTGCCGGCCTGGAAGTTCTGCAGTGCCGCTCGGCCAATCGCCAATGGGTCGACGCCCGAGTTGCGATAGAAGGTTTGATCTTCGGTCGCAATCGTCGCTTGCTTGAGCGCCTCCGGGACTTCGTCTAACGCAACCCACGATCGCCGGCCCTCTCCGTAGACCTCGTCCAGGAGCTTGCCGCGCCGATCGTAGATGCGTGTAGTTTGGAAGCTGCGCCGGCCGTCGTAGTTCTGAAGCCGCACAAAGGCAGCACCCAGGTCGACGCCAGACTCGGGGGCTGGTGCAAGAGTGGGGGCAGTCGTTGGCTCACCATCCTGAGCAACTACCGAGCCGGCGCAAGCCGTCGACACGACAGACAGAAAAACCAAACTAACGATCAACCAATACCGATGGGTAGACTCCACGTTTCCTCCTCACCGGCCGCCCTCTTCTATGCAGAGGAGCAGGGGTGCAGAGGAGAGACTTTCTTCCTGACTTACTCCTCTGCACCTCCGCACCTCCGCTCAGCTAGGGATAGATTTTCTCCAACATGCGTGGGAAGGGGATTGTTTCGCGGACGTGTTCGATTCCGCAGATCCAGGCCACAGTACGCTCAACCCCCAGGCCGAAGCCCGAATGGGGCACTGATCCGTAGCGCCGCAAATCCAGATACCATTCGTAGGCTTCGCGGGGTAAGCTGTGTTCTTCGATGCGCTGTTCCAACAGCTCCACACTGGTGGCCCGCTGTCCCCCACCGATGATCTCGCCGTACCCCTCGGGGGCCAGCAGGTCGGCGGAGCGGCACACATCCGACCGGCCCTCGACGGTCTCCATGTAGAAGGCCTTGCACTGCGTCGGATAGTGATACACAAACACCGGCCTGTCGAACTGCTCCGAGATCGCTGTCTCGTGTGGCGCGCCGAAGTCATCGCCCCACTCGAAGTCCTCGAAGCCGTTCTCGTGTAGCAAGTCCACGGCCTCATCGTACGAAATCCGAGGGAAGGGCGGCTCGACGGCTTCCAGCCGACCGAGGTCCCGCTCCAACACGTCGGTGAGCAGACCGCCGTGCTTTTCGAGGGCTGTCTGAACAACGTAAGCCGTCATCTTCTGAGCCACGTCCATGTAGTCGTCGAGATCGGCGTAGGCCATCTCCGGCTCGACCATCCAGAATTCGGTCAGGTGCCGGCGCGTCTTGGACTTCTCCGCGCGGAACGTCGGCCCGAAGCAGTAGACTTTGCCGAAGGCCATGATGTTAGCTTCGTTGTAGAGCTGGCCGCTCTGGGTCAGGTAGGCCGGCTCCCCGAAGTAGTCGGTCTCGAACAGCGTCGTCGTACCTTCGACGGCGGCCGGCGTCAGAATCGGCGTATCCATGTTCAGGAACCCGTGGTCGTCCAGCCAGTTGCGGATGGCTCGAATCACCGTCGCGCGGATGCGCAGAATCGCGCTCTGGCGCGGCGTCCGAATCCACAGGTGGCGGTTCTCCACCAGGAATCCGGTGCCATGCTCTTTGGGCTGAATTGGATAGCCCAACTCAGCGATGTGGACCACTTCCAGATCGGACACGTCGAGCTCGTAGCCGCCGGGCGCGCGATCATCGGCGCGCACCGTGCCTGTAACCACCAGCGATGACTCCAGCGTCAGGTCGGTGGCCGCTTCCCACGCCTCGTCAGAGACGTTCTTCTTAAAGACGACGGCTTGTATGGTTGCGGTTCCATCTCGCAGCAAGATAAATTGCAAACGCCCTTTGTCGGTCTTGTTGTAGACCCAACCTTTGAGCGTTACTTCCTCGCCAACGTGGTCGGAGATTTGATCAATAGTGACGTGCTGTGTCAATCTGATGCCTCCCATGCCGCTTCAGTTCTGTGGGGATTCGTACGATCTCAGGCTGAGATTATAGCATAGGGGTGGATGAATGGCGAATGCTGGGGGGAGAGCGTCACGCATTGGGGACAAGCTCCGCCAGGGTTTCGGCCGGCCAGCCAAGGAACTGGCCGCGACAAACCTGTGCAATGGGTAGCTTGCGCACCTCGTAGCCGGCCAACTC
>JAANWY010000269.1 GCA_018263655.1 Anaerolineales bacterium
TGGTGGTTATCAGTAGAGACCGAATACACATACTCAGAGCGGTTGATGAGAACAATGGGTAGGCCAAACTCAGCGGGGAGCGGGTAGTGGTCAGCATCAAGGCGCGAGGACTCGACGATGATCGCATCAGCCCGTCTCTCACGAAAAGCGGAAAGAACCTCCTGCTCACGCCGGGCCTCATTGTAGAAGCTGCTCAGAACGACTGTATACCCGTTCTCCACAGCGAAATCCTCGACACCGCGCAACAGTGGAGCCAAGAATGGATCAGAAACCCAAGCCACTGCGAACCCGACCGTGCACGTACGTTTGGTGACCAAACTCCTGGCTACCGCGCTGGGAGAATAGCCCATTTCAGCAGCTAGCCGCTGAAGCCGTTCTTTTGTCTCTACTGATAACCACCAAGGTGGCCGGCTGGCTACTGAGCACTTAGTTGATTTGGGGCATTCGCGCATCGGATACATTGCAGCCGAGAGGGGGAAGCGCACCAACGTTGATCGCTTGGAGGCTTACAAGCGGGTGCTGCAGGCGAAAGGGAGCGCCTTTGAGCCCGACCTCGTTGTTCAGGGAGACGGTTATGCCGGGGGCGGCAAGGCGGCTATGAGGAAGCTGTTGGCATTGCCCTCGCCACCTACGGCTGTTTTCTGTTACAACGATCTGACGGCTATCGGGGCTGCCCAGGCTGTGAGAGAGGCCGGCCTACGCGTGCCTGACGACGTCTCTCTGGTCGGGTTTGATGATATCGAACTGGCTGCCTTCGCCCATCCACCCCTGACCACGATCCGGCAACCCGCCCGTGAGCTGGGCCGTCGGGCTATGGGGATGGTGCTGGCGTTGGTGGAAAATGGACGGGGGGTAACGAGCACGATGCTGGAGGGTGAGCTTGTGGTGCGCGAATCGTGCCGGCCGCTTGAAGCCTGACTGAGATGTAGAAGGAAGCAATCCATGAATGAATTCATGGTCTGATACACAAAACGCGTTAAAATGTGTTTCAACACGTTTCTCATAGCAGACACCGAATTCATTCGGTGGGCCGGCTGTTGGGTATCGTCGCTGCGTGCGCCCAGCCAGCGCCGGAGACTTGATACGCGAAGGGGGTGGTGCCGAAGAGTCATCTGTCAGCGCAAGTTCGTCGTTTAACCAACCGTACGTAACCAATACTCGCATTGTGGTAAAACTGACATACTGCCCATGAATGAATTCATGGTCTGATACGCAAAACGTGTTTCAACACGTTTCTCATAGCAGACACCGAATTCATTCGGTGGGCCGGCGTGTGGCTTTTGCCCCAATGCCAATACTCATCAACGTAAGATGAAGGAGGAGACTACAAATGCGTAAATGGTGGATCTTGATTGGTTTGGTCATTCTGTTGGGTATCGTCGCTGCGTGCGCCCAGCCGGCGCCGGAGACGGTTGAGAAGGTCGTCAAAGAGACGGTCGTTGTCGAGAAGGAAGTCGAGGTACCGGTCGGCGGCCAATTGGTCAAGCTGGTCGCCCGCTGCAAAGCGAGCCCGCCCTATGAGAATGGGCGCTGCAACAACCTCGTGTCCGCAGTGGGGGCCGCCAACCAGGCGTTGGCCGAAGCGGGCGATGACCGCCGCATCGAGCTTGAAGCTATCCAGGACGACGCGGACTGGGGCGACTACAAGACCGAGTTCGAGTTGGCATCCGAGGCCGGCGAAGCGCCCGACATCATCTGCTCTGGCCATGAGCACATCGGTGACTGGGCCACGGCTGGCTACCTCGTCGACATCACAGACGAAATCGGCCAGTACTCCGAGTTCGATGACGTGATCGACAGCTTGTGGACCTCGACCAAGTTGGGCGGCAAGATCTGGGGCGTCCCGCAGGATGCCGAGGCGCGCCCGATGTACTACAGCAAGATCCTGCTGAAGGAGCTTGGCTGGAGCGACGAGGAGGTCGAAAGCCTGGACGAGCGCGTTGCGGCCGGCGAGTTCACCTGGCAAGACATGTTCGACGTGGCTGAGGAGGCCGTCGAGAAGGGTCTCGTCGAAGAAGGCGATGGCTGGTGGCACCGCCCGTCCAACGGTCCGGACTTCCTCTACTACTACTACGGCGCCGGCGGCGAGGTCCAGGAGGAGGGCTTCGACGGGCTCGTCTTCGACCAGGGTGCTGCGCTCACAGTCTACCAGATGCTGTATGAGGCCGCACAAGAGCGCAACATCATCCGACCCAACAAGCTGGACGCCGACTGGGACTTCCACAAGGAGTACACCAGCCGGTTCGACAAAGTTGCCTTCGTGTACGAGGGCACATGGCGCTGGGCCAGTTGGCACACCAACTACCTCCAGGACGTCGGCGGCGAGGACTACCTGTTCGAGAACGTAGGCTTCGCCCCGATCCCGGCCAACGAAGAGGGTACCGGTGAGCCTATCACGTTGACCCATCCGCTGGTGTACATGGTCAGCTCGCAGTCCGAAAACCCGGACCTGGCGTTGCTGTTGATCTCTAAGGCGACGGTCAAGGAGCTCAACACCACCTACGCCGTGGATAGCGGCCACCTGGGCGTCCTGAAGTCCCAGGCGGACTATGCACCGTATACCAGCGCCAAGTTCTTGAGCGCGACGCTGCCGTTGCTTGATTACACCACGTTCTTGCCCAACAGTCCGTACTGGAGCGCCTACTCAGAGGCATACTACCTCGGCATCCAGGCCGTAGAGTCCGGTGATCTGACGCCGGAGGAGGCGCTGGAGGTCGTCGTGGATCAGCTCCAGAACGAGATTGGCGACAATGTGAAGGTCCGCGAGTAGCGGCTGTTGTAGTGGGCTGGAGAGGGTCCCCTCTCCAGCCCGCCCACGTTGTTTGATCGCCGAAGGTCTCCTGACCGAGGCGAAACGGGCTCGGTCAGACCTGCCTGTGCAGGGCACGCAGACAGGCCTTGGCAGACAGGCCGCACGCAGACAGGAGACCTTCGGCCAACGTGGGGCGGTAATGTGACATTATCGAGGTAGTTACGGCTGAGCCGATTATGCTTAATTCGTTGACCAGCATCCTGAGTAAGCTGTAGCGAAGCGAAAGCTGTATCGAAGGGTGCGGGTTTGCCTCGAGGCGTTGCTTGAGCCGCACCCTTCGATACGATCTCCACTTCGTTTCGACCTACTCAGGATGCTAACCGACAATTAAGCATAATCGGTGGCTGATTAAGGAAAGGAAGGCTTCCAATGGCTGAGACTGTTGTAGGGGCGGAAGCCGGCGTAGCTCGGGCACAGACCTCGCGTTGGGCGCAGATCAAGGCTACGGTGGGCGCCTGGAGCTTCATGAGCCCGGCGATATTTCTGGTGCTGGTGTTCTTCTTCATCCCGGCGATCCTGCTGTTTGTTCTCAGCATGACGGATCTGGCCAGTTCCAACTTCAGCGACCCCTGGACCTATATCGGGCTGGAGAACTACCGCCGGCTGTTCAGCGACAGGTTCTTCCCCAAGATCCTGCGCAATACGTTCAAATACGTCTTCCTTACGCTGGGGTTCTTCAACGTGGGCCTGGCGCTGGTGCTGGCCCTGCTGACCTCGCACATCAACCGCCGGGCGAGCTTTCTCTTCCGCTTGCTCTGGCTGCTGCCGCGCATCACGCCCTCAGTGGTCTACATTGTCATGTGGCGGCGCTTCGTTCAGACGCCGCCGTACGGCATCATCAATTGGTTCTTGAGCATGTTCGGCGTTGAACGCCAGCCCTACTGGCTCACTGAGATGCCGTGGCTGTTCGTCGTGTTGGTGAACGGCTTCGTTGGCGCCTCCTTTGGCATGATCATCTTCACGTCTGCCATCGAAGCAATCCCCAAAGACCTGTTCACGGCGGCAAAAGTGGATGGCGCCTCGTCCTGGCAGATTATCCGGGATATCACGCTCCCGCTGCTCAGGTGGCCGCTGCTGTTCGTGACAACCTACCAGACCCTCTCGCTGCTCGTCTCTTTCGAGTACATCCTGCTGCTGACGCAGGGCGGGCCGGGGCTCTACACCACGGAGGTGTGGGCGCTCACGGCCTACAAGCGGGCGCTGAAGACCTATTTCGGCAGCCATGCTTGGGGCTATGGCGCGGCCTGGGGCTTTATCCTGGTGATCATCGGCGTCGTAATGTCTGTCGTCTACCTGCGTGTATTCCGCTTCGACGAATTGGTACAGGAACCTAAGATTGATGTGCTGTAGGATGGAGGTGACACGGCTATGACAACCCCTTCGACTGAACCTGGTCGTGAAAACGGTACGCGACGCTCCTTGCGCCGGGCGGTTCCTTACCTTCTGCTCACTCTCAGTGTTCTACCTATCGTGATTGGCTATGCGTGGGTCATCATCGCTACCTTTTCGTATCGCACCAAGGGTTTGTTGCCGATAGATGCAGAGGGCAATATCGGTGGGTTTACGCTGCAGAACTGGACTTTCGTGAGCGATGCCGAGATATGGCGTGTGGCGTTGAACACGTTCGGGATCGCGATTGGCATGGTCATCGGGGTTGGATTCGTCTCCTCGCTGGCCGGCTACGCTCTGTCGCGGATGAACTTCGCCGGGCGGAAGGGCTTCCTCGGATTAACATTGGTCCTGCACGCCTTCCGGCCCGAGATGCTGCTCATCGCCATCTTCCATGTGCTGCTGTTCATCGGCGGCATTCCGCTGATCGGCAAGTTCTTCGGCTTCAACACCGTCGGCGGGGTGGCTTTGGTGATGGTCAGCTTGGAGCTGCCGCTCGGGGTGTGGCTGATGAAGGGCTTCTTTGACAACATTCCCTGGGATATGGAGCGATCGGCGCTCATTGACGGCGCCTCCCGCTTCCGAGTGTGGTGGGAGATCATCCTGCCTCAGATCAAGCCTGGCCTGGCCGCGCTGGCCATCTTCAACTTCATCACTGGCTGGAACGCCTTCTTGATCCCGTTCACCTTTACGCTCGGCTCGAAGGTGTCCAATCTTCCGGTCTACCTGAACCGATTCTCTGAGGATACTTCGATGGTTTCGTGGAACCAGGTCGCCGCTGTAGGCCTTTTTAGCCTCCTTCCGGTGATGATCTTCTTCATCTTCACTCAGGAAATGTTGCTCGAGATTTATAGTGGTGGGGCCAAGGGTGGGGCGTAGAAAGCGGAAGGTGGAAAGTGGAAAGTGGAAGGTGATGAATGATAGGAGACGAACATGAAAGTCGAACTCGAGAACCTAACCAAACGATGGGGGGATGTATTCGGTGCTGACTCGATCGATCTGGAGATCACGGATGGTGAGTTAGTGGCTTTCCTGGGGCCATCCGGTTGTGGGAAGACGACGACGCTGCTGATGGTAGCCGGCATCTACAAGCCCACCGAGGGCGTGATCCGGTTTGATGAACGAGTCGTCAATCACGTGGCGCCGAAAGATCGCAACGTCGGCATGGTCTTCCAGAGCTACGCTCTGTACCCTCACATGACGGTTTTCCGGAATATCAGCTACCCGCTCAAGCTCAAGAAGGTTCCTCAGGAGGAGATGCAGAGGAGGACGCAGCAGGTGGCGGATATGATGGGTATCGGCCATCTGATGGACCGCAAGCCGGCCCAACTCTCCGGCGGCCAGCAACAACGAGTGGCCCTGGGCCGTGCGCTGGTCAAGGAGCCGGATCTCCTGCTCTTCGATGAGCCTTTGTCCAACCTGGACGCCCGCCTGCGCCTGTCGATGCGGGGCGAGATCAAGCGCTTGCAGCTTGAACTGGGCATCACGTCCATCTACGTCACCCACGATCAGGTAGAGGCCATGACGATGGCTGATCGCATTGCGGTGATGCGGGAGGGCAAGCTGCTGGCGTACGGCTCGCCCGAGGAGCTCTACGATCGACCACGCACCCTCTTCATTGGCGGCTTTGTCGGCAACCCGCCGATGAACTTCGTGGACGTTGAGGTTGTTCAGGAGAATGGCGCTTACCACGCTCGCCGTGGGGGCTTCGATGTGGTCGTGCCGCCGGAGCGGGGCGGGCAGGCCGCCGGCCACGGTACTGTGATCTTCGGCATCCGACCCGAAGATGTGGCCATTGCGGACGATGGTGTCCCAGGCGAGATTTACGTTGTTGAGCCTTTGGGCCGTGACGATCTGATCGACGTACGTATGGATGAGGAGGCCCGCGTTCACGTGTTGGCGGATCCGGCGCTCGGGTTGAGAATTGGGGATAATGTGAAGCTGCGCTTCAATACCGACGAGGCGCAGTTCTTCGATCCAGAGACGGAGCAGTCGTTGCTTTGGGCGTAGCCCGATTGGATTCGACAGCGGGTTTGGCGATCTGGTGAATGATGAAGACTAAGGGTTCAATTGGGGCACTTTGCTTATGCGCGCCCGCCCAGAGTTCCGCAGAGGACTATCCACCCTTCGACAAGCTCAGGACACCGCTCTGGGCTACGAGTTTCGGTGCTCTGCGAGCTCTTTCGTAGCTTATGAACCCCGAAGGGGTGGCGAAAGACGTAGCCGTGAGTGGAAGCCGGCGTCATGCGCCGGCTGGAACTCACGGCGGACTCGCACAACAGATATCCCGTTTGTTTTCTAACCCTTCATTATTCGTCGGCTGCGTCACCGCTTTCATCCTCGGCGTGAGTCTCATCGGCCTGGGGGGCTGCGTCACGTCCCCCCCAGAAACTGCGCCGGCCACCCTGGTCAGGACGCCGGCTGTCGAAGTTATCCTCACCGGCTTGGAGAACCCTCGTGGTGTGGCGATCGGGCCGGCCGGCGAGTTGTTCGTCACCGAGGCCGGCACCGGCTATGACGCGGTCGATCCAACTCTGCACACGGGCAAACTGACCAAGTTCACCGACCGCAACAGCGACGGCGACTTCGACGACGAGGGTGAGGCCGACCGTTGGTTCAGCCACCTGCCGACCTACAACGCTCTCCAGTTCTTCAAGACCCACCGCGATGAGGTCAACGGTCCTGGGGGCGTGTTGCTGCATCGCGATGGGCGCCTCTTCCTCACCGTGGACGGTGGCCTCGACGAGATTGGTCTCTACGAAATCAGCCCGGAAGGGCGCGTTGGCCGAAACCTGGCGCAGCGTAGCAACATGAACGGCATTGCTTTCGGCCCAGACCAGGAGAGCATTTACGCGGTTGAAAGCACGGCCAATCAGCTCATTGAGGTCACACTGGAGGGTGAGCGGCGTGAGATTTTGCTCTTTCCGACACTGGACAGCGGTCAGCAGGCAGTGCCGGCCGGCGTGACAGTAGACCCGCGGACCGGCGAGGTGCTCGTTGCCCTGTTCTCCGGGGCGGCTGTAGACGAGGCCGGCGAGGTCATTCCCTTCGTCTCCGGCGACGCCAAAGTCGTGCGCGTGGATCCAGAGACTGGCGAGTTCACCGACGAGATCACGGGCCTGACGACGGCAGTCGATGTGACGATGGACGAAACGGGACACGTTTTCGTCGTCGAGATGACGTCCGCCTATGCCGACCTGCTCCCGACGATGTTCGACCTCTTCGATCCGGAGGCTCCCTCGCTTCACGGCGGCTACGAGCGCTTCAGTGGGCGGGTCACCCTTTACCCGGCCGGCGGTGGCTCGCCGCGCGTGCTGGTCGATGGACTCGACATGCCCACCAACATTGCGCTGGGGCCAGACGGTGCGCTGTGCGTTTCCACCGGGCAGGGCACGCCGGGCCGGCCGATTCCTGGCCCGGATGGCCCCACGAAGATCGTCGGTGAGGTGATTCGGATTACGGGCTTCTTGGGTGGAGAGACTGGAGCTTTGCAAGAATGAGCACCCTCGCAGACGACCTTCAATTTCCCGCCGGCAGCCTCTTACTTGCCCGGTGGCAGGCCGGCGATGACGCGGCGGGGGAAAGACTGCGCGCGCTTTTCGACGCCGTGATGGAGGGGCAGTTCGATGCCGTCTTTAGCGAGCCGGCTCCAGCGGACTCAGTCTGCGTGACAACGTCCCTTCATTTGCTGACGCTGACCATCCTGAACGCGCTTTATGGCTTGACGTCCGCCGATTTCTACAAAGGCGATCCACAGCGCTATGTGCGCACGACGCTTCTGACACAGCGCTTACTCGGGATACGCAAGCTGACCCTGGGTTGGCCGGTCTACGCTTTCGGCGCGGAGTGCCTCGGGCAGGCCATGATGTATCCGGACAAACACGCGCCTGGAGCCGATCTAGGGGAGCCGCTGGTCGACCGGACGAATTGGCGCGAGCTGGACACGCCGGCCTTCGAAAGCGGCGTTCCCCGCGTCATCGAAGAGATGTTGGCGTGTTTTGCAGATTTGACGGGCCTGGAGCCGGTTGCGCATCTGCCGGCGCCCTACAGCCTGGCCGCCGACATCTTGGGACAGGAGGCGTTACTCTCGGCTTTGCTCGAAGCACCGGATTTTGTCGATGAATTCCTCGACCACTTGACCGATCGGGTCTTCGTGCCCTGGATCGAGCGCCTGATACGCCGCTTTCCGAAGCGACGTCCTGAGCTTGACGAAGGGCCTGACGAAGGGCTTGTCGAAGGGGCCTGGATCGAGCTCTCCGATGCCTCCGGTTCGCCCCTATTCATCAGCCCGCGTCTGTGTATGAAAGTCGCAGCGCGTCCTGTCCGCCGGCTGATCGACGAACATGCCTGGGGCAAGCGCGTTTTCGTTGCCAATTATCGCGGCGATCACCTCGTACAGCCGGCCGGCGGGGGACCGCGAAAGGGGGGTGGACGGCGTCGAGCAGCCGGCCGGCGCGGTCGCCGTGGTGAAAAAGGTGGAACGGAAGCAGGTGGAACGAAGTCGAGTGCAGATGCAGTGGCCGAACTGATTGACTTCAAATTGGGCGTCTGTCCGGAGTTTATCATCAAGCTCGAGGCCGACGAGGCGCCGGTTTCGTTCTACGTAGAGCAGGCGATTCAGCGCGGCAAGCCGCTTTATTTGGGTATCGGGGCAACGCGCATCGATCGTAACAGCGTGCTAGACCGTGAGGCCGCGGAACGGGACCTCGAAGATATCGCGGCCGAGTACGCGCACGCGATCAAAACCGTCTCGGAAGCGCTTGCCCACGATGGGCATCCGCGTTCGGATCTCGCCTGGCCAGGTGACGTCTATATCGAAGACATCAATGCGGAATCCGATCTCGGCCTCGTGAAAACTATTGTCGAGGCGGTAACAATACATGGAAGGTGACTACCTTGACAATATGTCACATTCCGCTGCTGTGGCCAGATC
>JAANWY010000027.1 GCA_018263655.1 Anaerolineales bacterium
TGTCTGCGTGCTCCGCACAGGCAGGCCTGAAACAAGTTTCAGCCTCCTGGACGCTCGAACTTGCGACGTCCTGAGCCTGTCGAAGGGTTCGAGGCCTGTCTGCGTGCCCCGCATAGGCAGGCATGTACGTTTCACAAGTGACACAACTTGATATCTAAGTTATGGGGAAACTCCTGGATTGATTCAACAAGAAAAGCGGGTCGAAACGTGCCGTCACGTTCCAACCCGCGTCTTGGTTTGTGCTCCCACGGGGCTAGTCTGCTTCTGTTGCAGGTTCATTGCCGAGAATCTCTTCGATTTCCTCGATCACGTCGTCGGTGAGTTCGACCTCGGCTGCGCCGGCGTTGTCCTCCACATGCGAGACCTTCGTCGCGCCGGTGATCACGCTGCTGACGCCGTCCTGACGCAGCACCCAAGCCAGCGCTAACTGAGCGCGCGTGATGCCCAACTCGTCGGCGATGGGCTTCAGCCGGCGTACCTTCTCGACGTTGTCTTCGCTGAAGAAGCGGTCTTTGACCCACTCCTCCTTAGCAAAGCGGGACTCCTCGGGGATACCGTCGTCGTACTTGCCGGTCAGCATTCCTTGCGCCAGCGGCGACCACACGACGAGGCCGATGCCTCGCGGCTCGGCAGCCGGCAGAATCTGAGGCTCAACCCGGTCACGCCGCAGCATGGAGTACTCTGGCTGTTCGACTGTTGGCTTGTGGAGCCCGTAGCGCTCACAAACTTCGTAGGCTTCGGTGATCTGAGCTGCGTTCCACATCGACGTGCCCCAGTACAGCACCTTGCCCTGCTGAATCAGGTCATTCATCGCGCGTGCCGTCTCCTCGATGGGCGTCTCGGGGTCGGGGCGGTGGCAGAAGTAGATGTCGACGTAGTCGGCGCCCAGGCGCTGGAGGCTCTTGTCGATGCTCTCCATGATGTGTTTGCGCGAGAGGCCGCGGTCGTTCACATCGTCGCTCATCGGCCAGAACAGCTTGCTGGAGATGACGAGCGTGTGCCGGGGGAACTGCTGCAGAACGGCCCCCATCTGCTTTTCGGCTTCGCCTTTGGCGTAGGCGTCCGCCAGATCGAAGAAGTTGATGCCGAGATCGTAGGCCCGCTTGACGATGTCGCGAGCTCTCTCTCCCGCCATCCGGTCCTCGCCGAAGTTGATCCAACCGCCCAGAGAGACCGCGCTGACCTTCATGCCGGCATTGCCCAATCGTCGATATTGCATCTTCAACTATTCTCCTCACTATCTCGCATCATCATTTCTGAGTATCAAGCCCGGTGAATCTACTCGGTGACTGCCCGGGCGGTTTGAAAATCGATCAACGCGAAGTATAGTCCAGACAGAGCAGAGCACAAAACGGATCGGCGGACATTCAGGAATTCTAATTATGGCGGTCAGCATGCTTCGATACGCTACTACTCAGCATGCTGACCGCCATAATTAGAATTGCTGTTTTAAGGTTTTTCGAGTTGACAAAGACGCAATCGTGTGATATACTGTTGCAGGTTGAGTTAAGTCGAATTGTCACGTAAAGACCACGAAAGGATGTACTACGCTAAGATGATGATCCGCAACATCGTTTTCCGGATCCGCCAACTCGGCAGCGGTGTGCCGGCTGCCGACCAAGGGCGTAGTGTGTCCATTTACCGATGACTTGACGTAAGCAATCAGCAATCGGAGCCGTGGGCGCACAAGTCCACGGCTTTTTTCATGTCTGAACCCAGCACCGTCATCTGACGGACTCGTGCAGAGAGCCGCGGGCTAGCCCAAGAGAAGCCCGTGGCTCTTTTTCGTTGTCCCCACAGACGGGGCATCCACACAGAAGGAGGTGACCAAGTTGTTTGACACAGACACAGCGCTCGAAATCCAGAATGCAACCAAGGTCTTCCATAAGAGCAGAGATGGCGGTTTTCTGAAGCGATTTCGACGTAACAACGGTAAGGCGAAGAAATCGGTCGTTGCCGTTGACGACGTGAGCTTGACGGTGAATCGCGGTGAGATATTCGGGGTCCTCGGACCGAACGGGAGTGGTAAGTCGACGCTAGTACGGCTGATCGCTACGCTGCTGATCCCTGATGCCGGCGCCATCCGCGTTTTCGGGTACGATGTCCAGGAGGACGAGGCCGAGATCAAGCCTCTGATCAACCGCGTGTCGGTGGACGCAGCGTTCTTCAAGAAGCTGTCGCCGATGGAGAACCTGCTGTACGCCGGGCGGCTGTACGGATTGTCCGGTGACGAGGCGCGGCAAGGGATCGTCGAGATCCTGACACGGCTTGGTATCGAGGAGCACAGCATCGGCGAGCCGCTGGAGGAGATGTCGCGCGGCATGCAGCAGAAAGTGGCCATCGCGCGCGCCTTCCTGACAGCGCCGATTCTGTTGCTCCTCGACGAGCCGACGACGGGCCTGGANCCGCGCTCCAAGCGCGAGGTCCAAGCGTTCGTCAAAGAGATCAGGCAGAATCACGACGCCACCGTCCTGCTGACCACACACGATATGAACGAGGCCGATCAGCTCTGTGACCGCATCGCCATCATCGAGGGGGGCAGGATTGTGGCGCTGGACACGCCGGCCGGCTTGAAGGCCACGGTGTCCCGGAACGATCACGAACCCACGTTGGAGGATGTATTCATGGAGTTGACGGGCAAGCAGCTCGTCGAGGAAGGGGCGTGAGAGCCCACCGAATGAATTCGGTGTCTGCTAATGCGAAACGTGTTGAAACACGTTACTCGAGAGACTCGAGAGACCAACACGTTTTAACGTGTTGCTCGTATCAGACCGTGAATTCATTCATGGGCGGCTCATGGGCGGCGGCATTGTGAACAAGTATCAACAGGAGGTAGGTAATCGAAATGTCTATCATAACGGACGCCAGGCAAGCTGCTTGGCGCGAGCTCATGGCTTCCTACGCCTTCGTCGAGCGCAACTTCAATCTCGTGAAGCGCTACTGGGGCTGGGAAGTGGTGTGGTTCATGTACAGCTTGGCCAACGCGCTGTCGATTACGTACATCGGCGCCGGCATGGACCAGATCAGCGGTGCCCAGGTCGACACGAAGTACCTCGTGCTCTACCTGCTGATCGGGACGCTGGTGTGGCGCTATCTGTCCATCGTCTTCGACGCCATGAGCGAGATGATCGCCTGGGAGCGCTGGGAGGGTACCATCGAGTACACTTTCATGGCGCCCGTCTCCCGGCTGACGCATATGATCGGCCAGACCATCTTCTCCGTCGTGTGGGGTCTGTTCTTCACCGGCGTCATCTTCGGCATCGTGGCCTTGCTGTTCGACATCGATTTGAGCAGCGCGAACCTGGTCGGCGCGGCGGTGATCATGCTGGCGGCCACGTTGAGCTTCATTGGTTTTGGCATCGTCGCGTCGGTACTGCCGCTGCTCTTCCCCGAGCGCGGGGCGCAGATGACGAACGTGGTCCAGGCGTTGCTGCTACTGGTCAGCGGCGTGTACTACCCGATCTCGGTGCTGCCAGGCTGGATGCAGGTCGTCGCGCGGGTGTCGCCGGCCACGTACGCCCTGAGCGCCATGCGGGAGGCCATATTGCAGAACGCGTCATCAACCGCGCTTCTCAAAGACGCGCTGCTGCTGACGGTGATGGGGTTGGCCATGATCCCCGCCGGCCTGTGGGTCTTCTCGAAGGCCGAGGTGTATGCGAAGCGGACGGGTAAGCTGAAGCGAACGGGGTAGACGTGAAACGTGATGCGTGATCTGACCTTCCGTGACAGACTGTTCCCGTTTGGCGGGGGCAATACGACCAAGCTAGCCCTCGTCTACTTCTTTGGGAACTTGTATTTCTACCTGCCGGTCAGCACACTGTATTTGCAGAGCAAGGGCTTGAACTATGTTCAGGTCAACTCGCTGTGGGGCATCATCGTCGGCACGATGTTCGCGACCGAAGTCCCCACCGGCGTCATCGCAGATCGTTTGGGGCGCAAGCGCTCAATCAACGCCGCCCTGGCGCTCCAGGTGGTGGGCGAGGTGATCTTCATCTTCGCCTACAGTTATTGGCAGTTCGCACTGGCCGCCGTGATCGGGGGGCTAGGTTTTGCTTTTAGTTCGGGGAGTGTCGAAGCCCTGGTGTATGATTCGCTAAGGATGCGGCTTCGGGAAGATGAGATGAGCAAGGCGATGGGCTTCATCAGTGCCGGCAAGCAGTCGGCCAACCTGCTGGCTTTCGCAATCGGAGGTGTCTTGATCACCAACCTTACACAAGAGCGGTTTGTCCTGGCTATTGCCGTCACCGCCTGTGCGGTTGCGGTCGGCTGGATCGTCAGCCTCACGCTCAGAGAACCGCGGCTTGAAGTTGAGCCGGCGGATGGCGAGAGCTCGCTGGCGTTGATGATGGATGGGGTTAGGATGCTGCAGGGCAACAGGCAATTTCGGCGTTTGGTGCTCTTGGCGCTGGCCACAATCCCTTTCCGTGACTATCTGCTGAACTTGTACCAACCGCACTTTGTCAATGCCGGCGTGCCGTCCGTTTGGCTAGGGCTGGGCCTGGCACTGGCTTCCGCGGTGGGTATCTTCACCGCGCGCTACGCCTACTTGTTGGAAACGCGACTGGGTACCGAGCTGAGCCTGCTCCTGGTCACTGGCCTGCCCGGTGTCCTGTATCTGGTGATGGCTGTGACGCCCCATCCAACACTGTTGGTGTTGGTCTTCTGCATCCTGCTAGGCTCGAGCAGCTTTAAGGAACCGATCTTCTCCCATCATCTGAACAAGTACATCGAGAGCAAGAATCGAGCTACGACGCTGTCCTTGATTAGCATGGTCTCGGGGATCTACGTGGCTCTCATGGGATTGTTGATCGGTCGCATCGGCGATTTTTCGCTGACGTACGCCTTTATCTTCATGGGAGCCATCGTCATAGCCGGCTCGCTGTTGTTCCGTTGGGTGGAATCGGCTTGAGATTGGTTGAAATGAATGAGCATGTGACAGGAACGCGTCTAGAAATCGAACCCGTCGCCGAGAGCGACATCCCCGCCTTCCGCCGGATGATGGTCGACTACCTGACCGAACTCGTCGAGGGGCTGAGGGCCGGCGACGTGTGGTCCGAAGCTGACCTGGAGGCCCTGCGACAGGAGCCGAACCGTTGGCTGTGCTGGGCGTCCGTCGTACCGACGGGCGTCGTCGACGGTGAACGAATCGGGTTTGTGAACCTGCGTGTTCACGAGCACTGGCACGATCCATCGTTTTTGATCGGCTCGGTTGCCGAGTTCTACATCCGGCCGAGTTGGCGCCGGCAGGGTTACGGCCGCGAACTGGCGCAACGCGCCATCGACTTTCTCTGGGAGCAGGATGTGGACCAGATTGAGTTGGAAGTGCTCTACGGCAACGACCGCGCGTTGGCGTTCTGGGGCGTGCTGGGCTTCGAGATAGCGAAATATAAGTTGGTGTTGGAGTGACGTAACGGTGTGTCCACGGTTCGTTTACGGCCCGTTTGGCGAGAGCGAGTCGAATCGGCACGTGCGTGTTGCGTGATGCGTGAGGGCTTCGGAGCGAATGTGGCGACACGCACCACGTGCCACCATCACGAGAGGAGCTAAACTACGATCATGTTGCGCGTTGATCACGTTTCCAAAACCTACGGCCATCAACAAACCTTGGAGGATATCTCGTTCATCGTCAGCCCTGGCGACCGCGTCGGTCTGGTCGGCCCGAACGGCTGCGGGAAAACGACGCTGCTACGCATCATGGCCAGCCTGGAGGCGCCCGATGCCGGCCACGTGTTCGTCGATCCATCGACCACGCTAGGCTACCTCCCTCAGGGTCTGGAGCCCGAGCCGGGCGAGACAGTGGGCCAGGCAGTGCGGGCCGGCATTTCTGGCCTGGAGCCAGCGCGCCGGGCCCTTCGCCGCCTGACGGCTCAGATGGAGAATGCCTCAGAGGGTAGGTTGCCGGCCCTCATCGAAGCGTACGGCGATGCCCTCAGTCGATTTGAGGCATTGGACGGCTACGCTGTGGAGCACGAAGTGGAAGTCGTACTGGCCGGCCTCGGTCTGGACGGCGTCGCGCCCGACGAGCCGGCAGAGCGGCTCAGCGGCGGGGAGAAAACGCGGGTTGCACTGGCGCGGGTCCTCATCCAACGGCCAACGACGCTGCTGCTGGATGAGCCGACCAACCACTTGGACATCGAGGCCCTGGAGTGGTTGGAAGACTTCCTGGCCGAGTACCACGGCGCCGCGCTCATCGTCTCCCACGACCGCACGTTCCTGGACCGGACAGTGGATCGGATTTTGGAGCTGGACGCGACGACGCACACCGCGACCGAGTACGCCGGCAACTACAGCGACTACGAAGCGGCCAAGGAGTGGGAGATCGAGCAGCAATGGGGCGCGTGGCGCGATCAGCAGGCCGAGATGCGCCGGATTGAGGCCGACATCCGGCGCACGAAGCAGCAAGCCCAACGCACAGAGCAAGCGACCACTGACGATCACTTACGCCGGCTGGCCAAGAAGGTCGCCAAAAAGGCCAAAGCCCGCGAGCGCCGGCTGCGCCGCATGCTGGACGCGGAAGACCGCGTCGAGCAGCCGGAGCAGCCGTGGCAGCTCAAGTTCGAGTTCGGCGATATGCCGCGCGGTGGGCAGATCGTGCTGCGGCTGGAGGGCGTCGGCCATCGGTTCAACGACTGGCTCTTCCGCGACGCCGACCTGACGCTGCAACACGGCGAGCGTGTGGCGCTGCTGGGGCGAAACGGCACCGGCAAGACGACGCTGCTGCGCATCATCGCCGGCCAGCTCGCGCCAGCCGAGGGGGCAGTAGAGGTTGGAGCCAATGTCCGATTGGGCTACATGTCGCAGGAGCAAAGGGGGCTCGATCCCGATGGGACGCCGCTGTCCGTCGTTCGCCGCATGGCGCCCATGACGGAGACCGAAGCGCGGAGCTTCTTGCACTTTTTCTTGTTCGCCGGCGATGACGTCTTCGTGCCGGTGCACAAGCTCAGCTATGGCGAACGGGCGCGCCTCATTCTGGCTAAGCTGATCGTGGCCGGCGCCAACTGTCTGCTACTGGACGAGCCCATCAACTACCTGGACATCCCGTCCCGCGAGCGCTTCGAGGCCGCGCTGGACGCCTTCCCGGGCACCGTTCTGGCCGTCGTACACGACCGCGCCTTCATCGATCGCTTCGCCACGGGCATCTGGGCCGTGGAGGCCGGCACGATCCGGCGCTACATCGATCGTAAGGAAATGCAGAGAATGAGAGATCAACGTGACGAAAGTTCTACGAGAAGTCCTCAGAAGGAGAGAGAAATTCCTCCTTCTGAGGACTAACTCCACAAAGTCAAGCTGGCTACCCTTGGGCGAATCTTCTACTTTTGATCCAGTTCCTGCACCAATCGCTCAAGGGCCTCTAGCCGAGTTTCAAGGTTGGCGATCTGTTGTTGTTGAGCGCTGATCTTTGCGTCTTTCTCTTGCAGGACTTGGTATAGTCCTTGAATGGCAGCGAATGTCACTCCCTCGGCATCCACGGTGCTGATATGCCGGTCGTCTTGACCTAGCTTGAAGGCAGCGTAGAAATCCTGTGCCGTAGGACCGACGTGTCGGACGGTCGGGGCCTCAGCTTTGTAGTTCCAAACATAGACCGGTAACTCGGCGAGGTTGGCAAGGATGTCTTCGCCATCCACTACGTCGAAATTCTCTTTCAGATTGCGATCGGAGGCATTCGTCCACGCGCCGCCGGTGGTTAGCTTGGCACCCGTTGTTGTACTGATGAAGGCGCCGGCATCAACAAGATCGGCAGTACGGCTGATAGTTACGGTGGAGGTGACAGCGCCGAACCAGAAGCCGCCATTAGCTCGTGCGAGGAATACGTCAGTGCCATCAGCGATGATGTCAGCCTCGGTGGAATCCCCCCATACAAAACTACCGTGGCCATTTGCTTTGGCGTGTCGACCGGAGGCAAGACTGAAGTCACCTTGAGCTGAATTGCTCTCACCCCCCGGAACAGTAGCATATTCGCCATCGGAGATGTTGAACAGGCCCCCACCGACGGCAGCCCAATCTCCACTGGCGGAGTTTTCATAGATCGGAAG
>JAANWY010000270.1 GCA_018263655.1 Anaerolineales bacterium
CCTTGAACGAAGCTACGACGCTGTCCACATTATCAATGGACTGATCGATCTCGTAGTGTCCCGTACCAGATTCAATATGCTCCAGTCCCAGATACGGTTGCTCCTCGGGCTTCTCGTCCAGCTTTTCATTGACGATGGGAGCAATGTACTTCAACTTAACTAAGTCCCAATGCGCCGGCACCTCCCCCAACCACTCAACACCCGACTCCTTGTACGCTGGATACCGCCGCCACCTTGTCTCCCCCTCTCCCCCTCTCCGAGTCATCCCGTCACCTCCCCCAGCATGTCCAGAATCTCCCGCTCCAGCGCCTCGATGTCGGCTTCGATCTCCTCCAGCGGGCGCGGCGGCTGATACTCGTAGAAGTAGCGGTTGAAGTTGATCTCGTAGCCCACGCGGCCCACGCCGCCGTCCTTCTCGTCCACGTAGTCCTCGTCCACCCAGGCATCGGGCACGTAGGGCTGCACCTCGCGCTCGAAATAGGCGAAAACGTCCTCGGTTAGCGGCACGTTCTCGTAGTCGCGCAGGTCGCTGTCGGGCACGGGCCGGCCCTGGCGGTCGATCTCCACAGCGGCGTCGGGGTCCTTCTCGCCCAGGGCGTCGTAGATGGCGTCGCGCATGCCGGCGTACAGCTTAAGTTTGCGGTTCTCGGCCGCCTGCTTCAGCATCGGCCGGAACTCACGGATGTCGGTGTAGACGGCCGGCGGGATGTCGTGCAGCATGTCGATGATGGCCTGCTTCTTCCGTTGCCCCTGCTCGATCTCGGCCTGCTTCTTCTCGGGATCGCGTTTGCGGCTCTGGACCAGCTTCTGGAAGGCACGCTCCTCGTGCAGCCGCCCGATGCGCTCCGGCGTGGCGGCGAAGTTGCGCCGCAGCGGGCGCTCCACCCGAATCTTGCGGTAGCCGAATGCCTCGCGGGCGAAGATCTTGGAGCGGTCGGTTTCAGCGAAGTCGGTGTAGAGGCGCACAATCTCGCGGATGTGGCCGGCGCCCAGCTCGTGACGCTTGTCGCCCAGGCTCTTGCGCATCTTCTGGTACAGGTCGGTGGCGTCGATGAGCTGCACACGCCCCTGCCGGCGCGGCTCCTTGTGGTTGGACAGCACCCAGACGTAGGTGTTGATGCCGGTGTTGTAGAAAAGCTGGTCGGGCAACGCCACGATGCACTCCAGCCAGTCGTGCTCCAGAATCCAGCGGCGAGCCGTTCATGACGATGGCCACGCGCCCGCCGTCCTCGTGGGGCGGCAGCATGCGGTTCAGCATGTGCTGCAGGAAGAGGAGCTGACCATCGCTGATGCGCGGGGTGCCGGCGTGGAAGCGCCCGCCGGCTTGGTCAAGGCCGTCGAGCAGGGCCAGGTTGACGCAGCCGAGCGCATCGTCGTCTTGGCGACGGGCAGTGGCCTCAAAGACATTCGCTCGGCCATGAAGTCTGTGGGCGAGCCGCACCGCGTCGCGCCGGCGTTGGATGCGGTGCGGGAAGCCCTGGGCGCGTAGCTGAAATCGCGGGGCGAGTATCCGACTTCGATCAAGAACCGCATCTAGAAGATCTTCGAGGCCAAGACCAGCTGCCACTAGCTTGACAATGTTAAATTACCTGGCGTGCTGGGCGAAGGTCTCCTGACCGAGCGGCGTCCTGAGCCTGACGAAGGGCCCCGTTCGCCTCGGTCGGGAGACCTTCGGCGAGCAAAAGGCTGTTTCTGAACCGAATTTAACATTGTCAAGCTAGGCAGGGCTGAACCCTGATAATCCGTTGTCATCGATGTGCCACAGCCCCTTCGCTGCCCCTATCCAAGACAAGAGCCTTTGGGAATCAGGCTCGCCCCACTAAAATTAGAGGTAGAGAGACAAACTGACTCAGAAAGGCGTGCCACAGATGGCAACTATGGGCTTTGAGATCTTGATCATCCTACTCCTTGTCATAGCCAATGGCGTGTTTGCCATGGCTGAGATTGCGGTGGTTTCTGCGAGAAAAACGCGTTTGAAGCAGCGCGCCGACGAGGGGGACACCCGGGCCCAGATGGCATTGCGTCTCGCTAACAAGCCCAATCGATTTCTGTCCACGGTTCAGATTACCATCACCCTGGTCGGCGTCCTGGCCGGCGCCTTCGGCGGCGCGACCATCGCCAAGCAACTGGATCTTTGGTTAAGCCAAGTCCCGCTGCTTGCACCGTACAGTGAAGCTGTCGGCGTTGGCATTGTGGTTCTGGCGATCACGTATTTGTCGTTGGTGATCGGCGAGCTGGCCCCCAAGCGGCTGGCACTCACCCACCCGGAAGACATCGCCACTGCCATCGCCGCGCCTATGCAATCCCTGTCCGTACTCGCCTATCCGCTGGTCCGCTTGCTGAGCGTCTCCACGGATGCAGTGCTCCGGATCCTGCGGGTCCAGCCGAGCACAGCTCCCCCTATCACGGAGGAGGAGATCAGCTTGTTGATTGGTACAGGCACCCAGGCCGGCGTGTTTGAGGAAGCGGAGCAGGAAATGGTGGAGGGTGTATTCCGCTTCGCGGACCGGCGCGTCAGTATGTTGATGACCCCTCGGTCGGAGGTTGTCTGGCTTGACGCCCAGGACCCGTTTGAGGAAATCCAACGCCGGTTGGAAGAAGCCGCTCACTCTCGGTTTCCGGTCGGCGAGGGTACTCTTGACAACGTCCTGGGCGTGGTGTACACGAAGGACCTGCTGTCTGTCAGCTTGACCGGACAGCNGGTGGATCTGAGGGCTTCGCTTCGACAACCCCTATTCGTGCCCGAAAACGCCAGGGCCTTGAGTTTACTGGAATCGTTCAAGCGATCGGGCAAACACATCGCGTTGGTGGTCAACGAGTACGGCGGGATGGAGGGGTTGGCGACGGCCAACGACGTGCTTGAGGCCATCGTTGGCGATATGCCGTCTATGTTCCAATCTACCGAACCACAAATCGTACAGCGTCGGGACGGTTCGTGGTTGATGGATGGCATGTTGCCCATCGACGAGTTCCAGGCGGTCCTCAATATCGGCACGTTGCCGGAGGGAAAGGTTGCGTATGAGACGGTAGGGGGCTTCGTGATGGCGCGCCTAGGGCGCATTCCCCTGGCCGGCGATGCTTTCAAGTGGGAGGGGCTGCACTTCGAAGTAATGGCCATGGATGGGCGCCGGGTGGACAGGGTGTTGGTCACGCCTAGCGGGTCTGCTGATGGGGCCGGCGGCTGAGCGAGGGCCCGCTTTGGGCGGATTCAGCCGCTTTCAGAATTGACGTATGCTTCAATCCCACTGAACCGGCCGGCGACGCACAGAGTTGACTCTCTTGCTTTTCTCCATACAGTGGGCGGGCAAGACCAGCCGTGGGGGGAGTTACGACCGGCCCTGCCCGCATCCACTTCAGTTTAGCACAGAGTGAGCTTTTTGTCAAAGAATCGGCTCGTCGCTCGTCGTAGTCGATTTAGCAAATCGACTGTCCTACTGGAGCGACGCCTGAACGATGCTCACGATGTGCGATTCGCTCTCCTGGATGTGTTCTGCTACCCACGGGTGGAGCAAGCCGGCACCGTCGGGCGGTGGGCTGTACTCGGGATGGCACCCGTGTCCGATGCTGCGCCCGTGTTCATCGTAGAGGAAGATGCCACACCAGAACCATTGCTGGAAGTTCTCTTGCGGCACTGCAACGGTGAGGTAGTTCAGCCAAGGCTCCGTGGGGCGCTGGGCGTCATAGGCCGGCGCATCATTGACGGTCTTCAAGAAGAGGAAGAGCCAGCCTTGCCCCTGTCCAATCCACCAATAATCAGGGTTGCCGTGACCGTAAGTCCACTGCCACTGGGCACTGCCCCACGTGCCGGGCGTTGTGGCCGTGAGCCGGTAGAACGTGAGCTCGTCGGTTGCCTGCAACGTGCCCGGCATCTGTGGCGAGAGCCCGACCTCAACCTGGCTCGAAGCTGACCCGCTGCCGCCATCCTCGTCAGTGACTGTGACGGAGATGTTGAATGGTCCCATTGCCGAGTACGTGTGCTGGGCCGTGAAGGTGCCGGCGGCCTCAGGGGCCTCGTTCGTTTCGGTCACCGTCGCGGTGGACGTTTCGCCGTCTCCCCAATCCACGACCGCAGTGTGTGTGTCGAGCCAGCCCGTATCGGTGAAGGAGCCTTCTAACGTGATGAGCTCGCCCGGGTATGGTTGGGTGCTGGAAACGCTCGTGATACTGACGACGGGATCGGCGTTGCTGACCTCTACGGTGCTGGGCAGAATGTCACTGTTGCCCAGGTTATCGGTGGCTTCGATCCCGATGAAATACGACCCGTTGTCGGCGAAGGTGCGCGTCGCCGTCGGGCCGGCTGCATCGTCAAATGCGCCGTCCCCGTCCAGATCCCACGCGATTTCGGCCAGTCCGGAGCCGGCATCGGTTGTACTGCTGGCATCGAAAGCGAATGCCACACCTTCCTCGCCAGCATAGGGGCCATCGATGTCCACAGATGGCGGCGTCGTGTCGAGGTAGGCCTGCACTACTTGAACCTGCCCTCGGTTCTCGACATTGTCCTCGGCGAAGAATTCGATGCTGTATTCGCCGTCCGGTCCGTCGATGGTAAACGGGGCCCCGTAGACCGAGAATTCGGCAGCCGGCGCAGCCGGCGGGCCGACGAGGCGGTAGCGAATCTCGCTCACACCTGAGCCGGACGAGCCGTCGCCGGCAACCCCGTCTTCGGCCTCCAAGGTGTTCAGCGTTTCGTTGGTGATCCATGGCTGGTCGAAGTCGTCGTGGTGCACCGGCGTACCGACGGTCCAGGTCGCGAGGGGGGGCGTCGCGTCCAGGTGTTCGACCCGAAGTTTGATCTGTTCGACGTTGCCGGCGGTGTCGCTGCTGAAGAACTCGATTCGATGAGGCCCGTCGGCGCCTCTCAGGTTGAAGGGGTCCTCGTACGGACCGAAGTCGGGCGCTTCAGTTTCAGTAACGCTGTAGAAACGGAAGTTGGTCTGAAGTGCGTCCGCCGGATCGACGTTGTCGTCGGCGGTGAGTGTGTGCGGCGTACCTGGGCCAACCCACAGCAAGTCTAATTCCGCGTGCTGGGGGCTGCCGACCTCCAACGTTGTGTTGGGCGGGGCCACGTCCTGCTGCAGTGGGGCAGGCGCCAGGCGGGTCAGGTTCGGACTAGCCCCCGCCGGGTGGCCGGCTGCCAGGACGACGCTAGAGATGCTGAGCAGGGCGATCAGCGATGAAAGTAACAGGATTCGATATTTCACGAGTAGCCTCCTCTTTGTGACGAGATGCAAGGATGTGGGGTGCAGGGCTGAGGGGTGTCTCTCCTCTGTTCGGCCTTTCTGCCCCCAGTTGAAGTCTCAGTAGATCTCAAAGCCCGTTCGTAGTGAGCGCGGATGCGCACATCCGTCCGGAACGCAGTGGAGTGCCGTCGTGGTACCGCAGGGCACCGGGACGCCACTCCGGCTTTGCCTCCGTGGCTGACTACGAACCTGGATTGCGATTTACCGAGTCTTAGTAGATCCAGATTGCTCTCGCTGGATGACGTCTGTCGCCAGCGGCAAATTGGATCTGCTGAGTCTGCGAAAAGCAGTGTTCCACTCTGTCAAAACGTGATGATGGATGTTTAGTTACTGTTAACGTCCATGAAAACGTCCACGAATGTGTCGACTTGGCCGCCATGCTGCTCTGTGATTGTCGTGGAGCGCCTGACCGGGGCTCGAGGGGCGTCGGTCAGGAGACCTCGCCCAGCCTCGATTGGTCGGGAGACCTCGCCCAGCCTCGATTGGTCAGGAGACCTCGCCCAGCCTCGATTGGGCAGGTGG
>JAANWY010000271.1 GCA_018263655.1 Anaerolineales bacterium
AAAACAGGGCTTTCGTGCCTCAAGAACAGGTGATTTTGGGCAATCTCGGGTGTCATTTCGCCCAGTTTTCGTCGTGGCGGAAGCCCAAATGCAAAAATGCAGGACTTAAGTTAGTAAAGGCTTGCTGGACCCAATACACGAGGGGGTGTGAGATATGGCGGCAACACAGGAGTCGCCGTCGGTGCTAACCCGCGAACCGCCACGGCACGAGAGGCTGGGTCTGTCCGAGACAGACCTCGTCGACATGTACCGCACAATGGTACTGTCGCGGCGCTTGGACGAGCGGATGTGGCTCCTCCAACGTCAAGGCAAGGTCGCCTTCCACATTTCATGTCAGGGGCAGGAAGCGACACAGGTCGGTGCCGCCTGGGCCCTGGACCGCGGCCGCGATATTCTACACCCGTACTACCGCGATATGGGCATGGTGCTGCGCTTCGGGATGACGCCACGCGAGCTGATGCTGGCGTTGTTCGCAAAGCGGGAGGACATCACCAGCGGTGGCCGGCAGATGCCGGCCCACTTCAGCAAGAAAGAAGCGCGCATCGTCTCAGGCTCCAGTCCAGTCGCCACGCAGATTCCTCAGGCGGCCGGACTCGCCCTGGCTAGCAAGATTCGGGGTGAAGGTGTCGTGACGCTCACATCGTTCGGTGAAGGTGCAACCAGCAAAGGCGACTTCCACGAGGGACTCAACTTCGCCGGCATCTGGAAACTGCCGGTGGTTTTCCTTTGCGAGAACAACCGGTACGCTATCTCGGTCTCCCAGGCTAAGCAGATGGCCATCGAAAACGTCGCCGATCGGGCGGCCGGCTACGGGTTCCCCGGTGTGGTCGTGGATGGTAACGACATCCTGGCCGTCTACGCGGCGACGAAGGAAGCCGTCGATCGAGCGCGGGCCGGCGAGTCCCCTACCCTCATCGAAGCCAAAACCTACCGCGTCGTCCCTCACTCCAGCGACGACGATGATCGCCTGTATCGCAGCGAAGACGAAGTGGAACCGTGGCAAGCCGAAAAAGACCCGCTTCACCGCTTCCAGAAGACCATGGGCCTCGGTGCTGAGTTAGCCGCCCTGATTGCCGATGAGGCTTTCGAATGGCTGGACGGACCGGTCCAGCGGCTCGCCGGCCCCGACGTGCCGGCCATGCCGTATGCCAAGCCGATGGAGGATTTTTACCTCCCGAATCCAGAGAAGATCACCGCCGCAGTCCGCCGCCTTGCAGCATACTAGGCATCCCAATACGGCAACAGCAAAATCAGACGTAGGAGTACCTCATGGCACGAGAGATCAAGATGCCCCAACTGGGCGAAAGCGTGACCGAAGGCACCATTGGCCGGTGGCTCAAGGAGATCGGCGACCACGTCGAAAAATACGAACCGCTCCTGGAAGTCGTCACCGACAAAGTGGACACCGAGATCACGTCCGAAGTCGCCGGCACCCTGCTGGATATCCGGGTCCAAGAGGCAGACACCGTGGACGTGGGAACTGTCTTGGCCGTTATCGGCGAGGCAGACGCAGATACAGCCGGTAAGGGCGTCGGAGAGCCGGTCGAGGTCAGAGACGAGCGGCCGCGCGAGCGCCCACCCACTGAGCGAGGTGACGGCGAGATACCGCCCAAGCCGAAGGGGAAAGCCCGTATCTCACCCGTTGTCGGCCGGATCGCAGCGGAACACAACGTCGACATCGAGGGTGTGCCCGGTACCGGTCGCGGGGGGCGCGTAACCAAGAGAGACATCGTCCAGTTCATCGAAAAGCGGGACAAACGGGCAAAGGAGAAGGAAACGCCGCCCGCAGTGCCTGGCGAGACCATGGAACTCACCCCCATGCGCCGGATGGTGGCCGAGCACATGGTGCAGAGCAGGCACACCGCCCCTCACGTCAACACGATTTGGGAAGTCGACATGAGCGCCGTCGACCGCTACCGTCAGGCCCACAAGGCGGCGTTCCAGCGCCGCGAGGGCGCGAAGCTGACGTACCTACCCTTTGTGATCCGAGCGACCGTCGCGGCACTCAAAGCCCACCCCCTCGTCAACAGTTCGTACACTGACGAAGGCATCGAGATAAAGCAGGAGATCAACATCGGAATCGCCGTCGCCCTCGATCGTGGGCTGATCGTGCCCGTAATCAAGAACGCCGGCGACAAGAGCCTGGCCGGCCTGGCCAAAGCCGTGAGCGATCTCGCCACCCGTGCTCGCAGCCGCCAGCTCACCCCCGACGACGTACAAGGCGGCACGTTCACCATCACCAACTATGGCGCGCTGGGCAGCCTGATCGGCACTCCCATCATCAACCAGCCACAGGCGGCCATTCTGGGTGTGGGGGCCGTCCAGAAGCGCCCCGTGGTGGTCGATGTGAACGGCCAGGACGCCATCGTCAGCCGGCCAATGATGTACCTGTCGCTGTCCTTCGATCACCGAATCCTGGACGGTGGCACCGCTGACCCGTTCGTGGCCGAAATCAAGCGTAGACTGGAGAATGTTCCGAGATCGTAGTGTTCAGCCACCCTTGCGAAGGTTGAGAGTAGCCGTGGCAAGAGGCCGACCTTCGACTGGCGAGGGGCACCTCAACTCGAATGCGATTGACAAACCTTCGCCAGGGTCCCCACTACCTGAACGGTTACAGCAGTTCTAAATTTGGTTTAAATTCGAGTGCTGACCGTCCAAGAATCATGCTGAGTAGGCGCCAGCCGTATCGAAGTGTGATTCTTGGACGGTCAGCACGGCTTCGATACGCCCGCTACTCAGCATGCTGACCGCCAAATCTAGAACTGCTGGAACGGTTACCTGAAATCTTGACTTATGGACGTCTATTCTGTATAATCCCAGGTGTGCGACGGAGAGTGACTCCGCCGGCAGGTACATGCTAGCAACGATATGAGGGAAAACGATATGCACCCCGACACGACTGCCGGGAACGGTAATTGGATAGAAGTCGCCGCTTGGCAGGGCGATGGAAACAAGAAGACCGAACCATTCACCATCCCCAGTGACGAGTGGCGCATACGTTGGATGAAACACTCCACAAGCCACCGTCCGGGGTATATCACCGTGTTTGTCCACCACTCCGACGATCGCCTGGTCGGCCTGGCCGTGAACGAACGCGTGATGGAGAGCGGGGAATCCTACCTCCACGAGCAAGGTGAGTTCTACATGGACATCGTTTCGCGCCGCTGCGAATGGGACATCATCGTGGAAGAACGAATTCCCTAGATTCAGAAACCCCAAGTTCTGTTCTGGGAGGATCGCCAGATCCCCCACGTCGAACGAATTTGGGTATCATCTCAATATTTCGGGGCTATGTAGGTCGAAATGGCATTTCGACCCGACGATTTACCAAATCGTCCTACATGTCCCCCTATATATTGAGAAGACACGAAATTGGATCCTCTGAGATTCAGATATTCAGCTCATTTCAACACAACAAAAAGGGCAGCACCCGCGTGGAGCTGCCTTTTTACGTACGCCGAGTCGAGTATCAATTCCAGATCTTGTGCAGAAACATCTCGTTCTCGCGAGTGGATACTTCGACTCAGCCCGGAAGCGTTTCCGCAAGCCGGCGAATCTTCTCGTCTGCGTTCTGCGTGATAGGTGAGCCGTGACCGAAGCAGGCCACGCCGAAGCTCAGCATCGCCAGTTGCTTGATGGACCTACGGGCCTCTGCCATGTCTTCAGTAGCCATACGCGGCGGCGTGGACAGTCCGCCCTGATTGCGCAGCGCGTCGCCGGCAAACAAAATGCCTGCTTGAAGCGCAAGGTAGCTCGTGTGGCCGGCGGTGTGGCCTGGTGTCGGGATGGGGCGCAGTCCTCCAGGACTTGTGTCGCTTACCGGCGTCAGAACGACATCGACTGTGACCGGGTCAGGGGCGCCAATCACACGGATGGCTGCACCAGCCAACAGCCCCAACACGCGCCCCACCGCTGATGGCTGCCGGAGTCGCGTCTGATGCGGGACGCGACCTTCAATGAGTGCCACCTCGCCTTCGGCCGCGACGACGGGAGCGTCGCACGCTTGCTTCAGAGCGGCCAATCCCCCCACGTGATCGAAGTCACCGTGGGTCACCAGCAAGGCCACGACGTCCTGGGAGCGGTAGTCGAGAGCGGTCAGCGCATCGATGATGGTCGTTCCGGCGCCTGGTGGGCCGGCATCGATTACGACTGGCCCCTCATCACTGATCCAGATGTAGCCGTTGGAGACTTGCCCCAAAATGCCCAAGGGCAAGTGGAAAACGCCGGGTGCAACTTCGACAGGTCTCGCCATTTGCAGTGCCTTACTGTGATTCCGTGACAATCTGCACGCCGGCCGATGCACCGATGCGCGTGGCGCCGGCTTCGATCATCTGGCGGGCCTGTTCGGCGGTTTTGATGCCGCCGGCGGCCTTGATCCCCATGTCCGGACCTACGACTTCGCGCATCAGCGCCACGTCGTGTAACGTGGCGCCACCGGGGCCAAAGCCAGTCGAGGTCTTCACGAAGTCAGCGCCCGCCTCCTGAGCCAGCCGGCAGGCGATTCGCTTCTCCTCGTCGGTCAGGAGAGCGGCTTCGATGATCACTTTGCACAGGCCGCCGGCCTCGCGCGTGATCTCGGTCACCGCTGCAATGTCATCGCGGACAACGTCGTGGTTGCCGGCCTTCAGGGCGCCAACGTTCATCACCATGTCGAACTCGATGGCGCCATCCTGCAAGGCTTGCTCGGCTTCCAGGGCCTTAACCCGTGAGACGTTGGCGCCCAACGGGAACCCCACCACGCAAGCGATAGCGATGTCGGTGTCACGCAAGCGATCGGCGGCCCGCCTGACCCAGACGGGATTGAGACATACGGCAGCAAAGCCAAACTGAACAGCTTCTTCGCAGAGCTTGTCAATTTGGTCTGCTGTCGTATCGGCCTTAAGGGCTGTATGATCGATATACTTGGCCAGGTTCTGTGTGGCGATTGGCATAATGTGTATGCTTTCGTCTGTTGGCCTGCTAGTACACCTCGGCATAAATGAATCCCCACTCAAGATCACGGCTAGCATCCTGAGTAGGCCGGAACGTAGTGGAGGCCGTATCGAAGGGTGCGGGTTTGCGGCAACAGGGTGCTTAGGGCCTAAGCACCCTTCGATACGCTTCGCTACTCAGGATGCTCTCTTGATCTAACTGGCGAAGGATTTCTGCCGAGCTGTACTAGTTCGACGATGCGAAAGAGTAGCCCGCGTCAGGGATGGCCCCCCAGAGCCGCGGAGGCCAGTACGACAACCACGCTTTGCCGATGATGTTTTCATTGGGCAACGGGCCCCAACTACGCGAGTCGCTGGAGTTGTCACGGTTGTCGCCCAATACGAAGTATTCGCCCGGCCTAAGGGCGCGCGGGGCGACATTGCCGTGTGTGGGGTTGGACAGATAAGGTTCGTCCAAAGGCACGTCATTGATGTAGACCCATCCGTCACGAACCTCGACCGTTTCTCCTGGCAGGCCGATGACGCGCTTAATGAAGTCACGGTCTGGCGCCCGAGGGTACTCGAAGACAACAATGTCGCCGCGCTGTGGATCGTGCAGCCAGCGATACACAGCCTTGTTGACGATCAAGTACTGGCCTTGATGCATATTGGGCTCCATGGAGTAGCCCTCGATCCGGAAGTTCTGAATAACAACTCGGATCAAAGAGAAGATCAGGAGCGCCAGGACAACGGTCTCGACGATCTCGCGCATGAGTAGTTTGGCGTTGTCCCAGCTTGACGCGTCGGCAGCCGGCACAGGCCACGTTACGACATCATCTTCCCATGGCTCCGGCGGCCACGCCATGCCATATTGTTCGATTTCTTCGAGGGGTGCTTGTGACCCCTCTTGCTGGGTAAGTTTTGTCTGTTCCATTTTCGCGCCAAATTATACTAGAGGAACTTCAGGCCGGCAAATGTTGGCAACAAATTCGGGGGCCGCCCCGGTCGGCATCTGGAGCGACTGCTTCACTGTGCAATGACGTTCACAGCGGCTTCAAGACACGCTCCACCACCTTGCTCTCCGCCAGATCTGTTTCCTTTTCGAATTCGCCGAGGTTCTATGCTACAATTGGATGCGCCCTCTATAGCGTGAGAAATGCGAAAAATGGGGTTGGTGGGGGCGGCCGCCCCCACCAACCCCATTTTTCGCACTACCAGTCATGGGTAAACACAAATGGTCATTGGTGTCTGCACGATCGAACTGCGCTTACCGGCCGCCGGCTCGTTGAAAGACAAGCGGCGAATCGTGAAGTCCCTCACATCTCAAGTCCGCGACAAGTTCAATGTGTCCATCGCCGAAGTGGATTTTCACGACGTATGGGGAACGGCCGAAATCGGTGTAACGTGCGTGTCCACGGATGGCGGTCACGCGCACGCCATGCTCTCTAATGTTGTGAAGGCGATCGAAAACAGACGTCTCGATTTCATCCTGACTGATTATTCTATCGAAATCTGGTAACCGGCTCATCCCCTTGTCTTCAGTGTCTCCCTCACCACCTCGCGGAGCCCAGGCACTCGATTGAGCGGTTGGAGTTGCTCTGCGTGGAACCAGTCGACATAGTCTCCGCCGGCGTACACAACATACCCCAGACTACCCACATACACAGCCGTCACAGCAAGCGGTCCCCAAGGCTGGATGGTGAACAACCAATCTTTGGTGAAAGCGAGGCCGCGCAAGACCCATTCCACGCTGCGCCGATGCTGACGGAAGCGTTCAGCCACGTCGCGGGTTTCGGCCAGGACCTCCGAAAACACCTCTGACATCAGGGCCTGTGTCTCACGCTTGGCATGCGCTTCGATATCGGCCAGGACACGCTGCTTATCGTACAGATTGTGCAAGAGCTTAGCGAAGAGGGTTCCAGACTCCAGCATTTCGATCCACCGCGCTGCCTGCTGGCGTGCTTCGGCGGCCGCGTCCTTGCCCAGAGCTGTCAGAATCTTGTCGTACGCCATGACCACGAGCCGCGTCGCCTGGCGCATGATTGATCCCAAGCCCTCGCTGAGTTGGCGCAAGAGTTCTTGGGCTGCAACCGCAGCGGCCTGCCTCACTGGAGCGACTTCCAGCGCCAGCAACCCACTAATGGCTGTTTGTCCAACGTCGATGACATCATCGGCGATATCGTCAAAGGAGCGTTCTGCATTCCGGCGGAGTTGAGTGAGGGCGTCGGCCGCGTCCTCCCCACGGGGTTTGAAGTCTGCGCCCCGCGTCGCGATCTCCGGAGCAACGCCGTTCTCCAGCCGGAGGATGGGGCCAAGGTCGGACATGAGCTGGGGGTAGGTGGCCGCGGCGGCTTCTCGAAGGGCGGGTGCCGGTCCTTCGCCCTGTGCCTGCATCAAATCATTGGCGATGGCGATATCGGCGGCGGCGCCGGCGACCAAGCGCAGCGTTGAGCGCTCGCGGCCGGCGGCGCTCCGGGCAGTGAGGTCTTGGGCGGCCGCCTCGGCGAGCCGGCCCGACGTCGTGATAACCAAATCGGCGTGGTTGGTGACGTCGAGGGATCGAACGGTAGGGATGGAGAGAGCTTCGGCCGGCCCCATAGCGTCGTACAGGGCACTAACCGCCAGATCGTACTGGTCCCAAACATCAGCATAGTCAGGCATTGTGTACTCCTTGTCTCAAGGCATCGGGTCAGCCTTGTCGAGGTAGTGGGCAGGGATCATCTCAATATTTCGGGGCTATGTAGGTCGAAATGGTATTTCGACCCGACGATTTACCAAATCGTCCTACATGTCCCCCCATATATTGAGAAGACACTGGGCAGGGATCATCTGCCTGCTGCCAGTAGCAATGTGTCGTAATGTGTCGTGTAGAAGTTCGCACGGTGATTATACTTGCCCACCCGGTACGATGCAAGTTCGTTACGCGACACCTTGACAAGCGGGGCAGAGCCATATGGGGGCGAGCTCGGGCTCCTTGCGCATAATACTTGGGCAGAGAGTGCGGATATGTGGAAAGCAGGTCGACCCCAGGGAACGGGACCGACCTGCGATAACCACTCAGCGCCACGAGTCGTTGCGGAGTGTCCCTGCCCGATCACTGCCGCAGTGGCGCTGTGGGTTGCGTATGGAAGTGTGTGCACAAAAACAAACCGGGCCGCCGAAACCTCGCCCTTCGGCAGCCCGGTTATCTGCAAGCTGTAACCTAGTGGTCAAAAGGTACTAATCAGCTTGACTGATCCGAGGCTTTGCGCCGTCACCCTACTGTGGTGAGTTTGCCCTTTCGGGACGTTCAAGTCAACGCCGCGCTATGATCAATTCTGTTTTTCATGGAATGTTCAGGGGACCTGGAAGTAGTACTTTACGTCGAGAAAGTCCGTTCCGTTTCTGTCATCACGGACGGAAAGAAACACGGACAAATCAGTTTTTCCCTAGCGTTAGCCTGAATCCGTCCGTGTTTCCTTCTGTCCGTGCGGTTCCGCAGGAACCGCCTAGCAGAACTTCGTTCTGCCGTGATGTAATAGGCCCTCTCAACCGTCACAAGCGGAATCGATTTCTTCGAGATGGATTCGGACCCTAAATATTCCCTGTTTTTGACTTGAACCATTATACCATGATTCTGTGCCCAACTCAAGTGGCGCTCTGGTGCCAGCAAATCATCAGGAATTCTAAATTTGACGGTCAGCATGCTGAGTAGCGGGCGTATCGAAGCGTGCTGACCGTCAAATTTAGAATTCCTGGCAAGTCGTGTTTGGATTTGACCATGTGCGAGATCGATGATATAATTTGTCTGTTGTTAGCTGGTCCCCATCGTCTAGCCAGGTCTAGGACATCACCCTTTCAAGGTGAAGACACGGGTTCGAATCCCGTTGGGGGCACTGCCTGTGTGTTTCATAGACGAGGATTAAGTCCAAGGGCCGTGTCTCCAGGGTATGGCCTTTTCTTTTTGGTGCAATGTCAATTCTAGACTCGCACGCAGGTAATCATGCTCGTTCCTGCCCATCCCCTGCTCGTGTCCTTACCCCTGTGCTTAGCAGTTTCCTCAATCAAGCTTCCTGCCCCGCCGGCACCGGGAGATCACCACTCGCCCGGCAGATTAGCAATTTCGGTGGCGCCGCTCCGACCGCCAAGTACGTCTTTCATCGTAGACGAGGGGGTTGCACGCCCGACCCATCAGAT
>JAANWY010000272.1 GCA_018263655.1 Anaerolineales bacterium
CAGTCGAAGGGGGTGCGGCTTGTTCGAAGAACCGTCGCAAACCCGCACCCTTCGATACGGTCTCCACTTCGTTTCGACCTACTCAGGATGCTAGTCCTGATACCTCCTGAACGGTTACTAGGCAACTAGGCAACTACTCAGGCCACTGCCCGGCTACCATCTTTTCCAGTCTCTTCTTGCGTAGGCACGAAGTACCGAGTAGTCACCTGTATAGGTAGCATGAGCCAGTACAATCAAGAAGCGGCTCTATTTAGGTAGCTGCTCCATGGCGTCTCCGCAATACCAGCCCGCTGATTGGCGAGGCGAGCTAGTACAAACAGCAAATCGGCCAGCCGGTTCAAGTATATCAGTACGGCGGGGGTGACATCTTCCTCTTGGCTAAGAGTGACGACCCGGCGCTCAGCCCGCCGGCACACCGTACGCGCCACCTGTAGGGCTGCTGCACCCGGCGTTCCGCCGGGCAAGATGAAGCTGCTTAGAGCTTCGATCTCGCTCTCGGCCTGATCGATGGCATCCTCCAAGCCCTTGGCCCAGGCTTCCTGCACGCGTTGCACGTGTGATGCGGTTCGCTCTGAGCCGCTAGCTCGCGGCGTCGCCAAGTCGGAACCGAGGCCGAAGAGCCGGCTCTGTACGGCCTGCAGTTGGCTGCTGATTCCCGAGTCGTCGATGAGTGACTCAGCTAAACCGATAGCGGCATTCAGTTCGTCCACGGTGCCGTAGGCTTCCACCCGCAGATCCGCCTTCGATACGCGTTGTCCGCCGAACAGGCTGGTCTGGCCCTGATCTCCCGAGCGTGTGTATATCTTCACGTTGCATCTCCTCGCAGGATTGACAGCAATCGTTCTCGCCGTTGGGTGAAGCCAGAAGTGTTCTCCATAGCACGCCGGCGCGGCCGATCCAGACCAATGGTCACGACGTCGCGGATGCGCCCCGGACGCGGCGTCATCACATACACTCGATCAGATAGGAAGATGGCTTCATCGACATCGTGGGTGATGAAGAGGATCGTATGCTTGAACTGATCCCAGACTCGCAGGAGCCACTCTTGGAGCTCCATCCGCGTCAGGGCATCCAAGGCCCCGAATGGCTCATCCAGCAGTAGCACATCCTTCTGGAACAGAAACGTGCGCAGCAAGGCGGCGCGCTGGCGCATTCCGCCGGACAGGGCGGAGGGATAGCTATTTTCGAAGCCCTCGAGACCGAATAGCGGGATGAGTTCACGCGCCCGCCGGACGGCTTCTTCGCGCGCCGTGCCGGCGATCTCTGGCCCGAGGATTACGTTGTCCAAGACCGTCCGCCACGGCAGCAACAGATCCTTCTGCGGCATGTAGGCCACACGGCCCACCCGCTTGTGAGCGATGTCCGCGTCCAGCCTGATGGTCCCCTCATCCGGCTCCTCCAATCCGACAATGATGTTAAACAACGTGGACTTCCCGCTGGCGCTTGGCCCGAGAAGTGTGACGAGCTCCCCCGGCCACACAGCTAGGTCAATGTCTTCCAGCACCTGAACTGGGCGGCCATCGATGACGTAAGACTTGCTGACGCTGTCCACACAGAGTTTGGGCGTGGTCATTATTGGTCCCCAATTGCAAATTTAGTCCTGATCCCGATTCGACAAAATGGTCAGCGCGTCTCGGCGTAGCGCCAGCCGTACGGTGGCGCCATGGTCCGGCATGTCAGAACTGGCGTCAAGCTCAAAGGTGAGCGTTGGCCCCCCGGCCGGCTGCACTTCAATCTGATAGTGACTGCCGCGAAAGGAGCGATCTGTCAGTGTACCTTCGATGATGTTATCAGCATACGATCCAGGCGCGACGACGTAAGCCGCCTCAGGGCGTGCCAACACAGTAACGCGTTCACCGGCCCCGGCACCACTCGAATCAACCTGCAGTCGTCCCAGCGGCGTCTCCACACTGGCCGGATCGGTACCAACAACCTCGCCGGAGAGCAGGTTGGTGAGTCCCAGAAATCGAGCCACGAACGGCGTCGCCGGCCGGCGATACGCCTCTTCTGGCGTGCCGCGTTGCACGATGTTGCCGGCCTGCATGATGAGCACCCGATCGGCTACCGCGAAGGCTTCTTCCTGATCGTGGGTCACGTACAGCGATGTCAACCCGACGTCCTTGAGGATGCGGCGTAGTTCCACCATCAGCCGGTCGCGCAGGATGCGGTCCAGCGAACCAAGGGGCTCGTCCAGCATCAGGAGGCGCGGGCTGGGCGCCAGGCTGCGGGCCAAGGCCACACGCTGGCGCTCGCCGCCGGACAGCTCCGTGACATCACGTTCTTCGAAGCCGGCCAGCCCCACCAGGTCCAGCACCTCGCGCACTCGCGTTTGAGTCTGCGCTGCACCCCAGTTAGCCATCCGCAGACCGAAGACCACGTTTTCGTACACGTCCTTGTGCGGGAACAGGGCGAACTCCTGAAACATGAGCCCGAACCCGCGCTGGTGCACCGCCACGTCGTCGATGTTGCGATCCTCGAAGAAGACCTGACCCTGGTCGGCAGGTTGCAAGCCGGCCACCACGCGCATCAGCGTCGTCTTACCGCAGCCCGACGGACCGAGCAGACAGGCGATGTTGCCGGCTTCGACCTCAAACGAGACGCCGTGGAGGACTTCGGTCTGGTCAAAGCTCACGTGAATGTCTTGTATCTCCAATAGTGCCATCTTCTCATCACGATCGAACTCTGGTTCAGACTGCTTGCGCTCCCAAATTGTAACATGTTATAATCCGCAAAGCGAAACGCTTGACGTTGAGAACCTTGCCCACACGGATTTTTCACGGATACACGGAGGGGGGAGAACCTCCCAGTGCACGACGGCGACCGGCTACTGGGCTTCTACATCCCTGATTTCATCGTCGAGGGGAAGGTGATTGTTGAGATTAAGGCATTTGCCACACTCCACGAAAAGTACCTGGGACAAGTGATCACTTATCTGAACCACACGGGATGTGCAGTCGGCCTGTTGGTCAACTTCGGGGGGCGAAGCTTGCGCTGGCGCCGAGTCTTTCCTTCCCCACAGGCCACCGAGTTCCGACACAATTACCAATGGATGTTTGTACCTGACTGGCTCAAGGCGCAAAACCAGCGGGATGTGGGTGATGATGGGTGAGCTTGCACGACACGGATTGGAGCACGGATGCACGGATTGCACCACGCGGATTTTGGGTCTGACGAACATCGACAGCCTTGACAGTTCGCAACCACCGATACGCTAATCCGTATATCCGTGTCGTGCTCGGAGCAAGGTAAACCATGTCAGTATTTGACCAAACCGGTGATGAAAGCTTCCAGTAGCACATCGAGCAGGCCGCCGACGCAGAAGCCGCTCCCTGGTCCTGGCTGGACTTCGGGGCGCCGGCCCAGAGGGAGAGCCAGCCCCGCGAGCCCTTCTACGCCCTGCTGATGCTGCACCGCCAACTGGTGCGCCATGGTTTACAATTTCCGCTCTACGACTTTGCCGTCCTGTGGTACCTGCACAAGACCAAAGGCCTGACGCCTGAGCGAGTGCAAAGCCTCTTCCCGGCCGAAACGCTGGACCTGGTGGATGCGCTGACCCAGATCATCACCGGCGTGGGTTGGGTGGGGGTGACCAACGCCATCCTCAACCTGTTCGACCAGCACCTGGGCGAGCGCTTCACCCTGTACCAGCACTGCCGCCGGCTGCGCCCCGAGGATGTCCAGGCCATCCAGCGTTTGGAGCCCGAGCCGGAGCTGCGGGACGCCCTGCCCGACCTCTTCGCCCGCGACCTGAATACCGCTATGGGTAAGTCATTGAACCCTTAGCCCTAAAAACCCTCCGCGATGACTGAGCGGATTAAGTTCCATCTGGATGAGCATATTGATCCGGATATCGCGAAGGCATTGCGCAGGTACGGAATCAATGTCACGACAACATCAGAACTCCCCAACGCCACCCACGCGAAATCGCTCGATCGCCAGGAACCCCACGCCGACAACCAACATCAGCAGTGTGCTCATGGCCAACGCCTGGCCGTAGTTCAGGGCGCCGGGCTGGCCCAGGAAGCGGAAAATCGCCACCGGCATCGTCGGGACCTGCGGGCGGGCGATGAAAATCGTGGCGCCGAACTCGCCCATGGAGACGGTGAAAGCGAACACTGCGCCCACCAGCAGCGCGCGGCCCACAATGGGCAGGTCGATCTCGCGCCACACGCGCCAGGGTCCGGCACCCAGCACCGCCGCCGCCTCGCGCAATCGTGGATCGATACCCCGCAGCGCCGGCAACACACTTCGCACCACAAACGGAAACGCCACCAACGTGTGCGCCAGCGGAATCAGCGCCGGCGACGCCCGCAGGTTCAGCGGCGGCTGATCCAAGGCGATGATGTACCCGAAGCCCAGCGTCACCGCCGACGTGCCCAGCGGCAGCATAAACACAGGATCGAGCACCGAGCTGATCCAACCTCGCCTCCTCACCAGCAGATAGGCGGCGATCAACCCCAGCAGCAAAGCCAGCAGCGTGGTCGCGCCGGCAAACCCCACCGAATTCCGCACCGCCTCGATGGGCGGCACAAACATGATCGAACCGCGCCGGTTGATGAACAGCTCCCGGTAGAAGTTCAGTGTCCAACCCCCACCGCTCTCCGAGAATGAGCGTGCCGCCAACGCTAGCAGCGGCGTGGTTAGCAAGCCGAGCATGAGGGCCACGTTGCCGCCGACGATCCACTTCTCGCGTCGGGTGGCCGGCGCCCGCTGCACCTGCCGGCGCGCTCGCAAGTCCAGTGGAACCGACGTGCGCGCTTGCAGCCGCGTGTAGACCCACATCAGGCTGAAGGTGAACACGATTTGGGCCAGCGAGAGGGCGGCGGCCACCGGCAGGTTGAACAAATTCACCGCCTGGCGGTAGATTTCTACCTCCAGTGTGGCGTAGCGCGGTCCGCCCAGGATCAGGATCACGCCGAAGCTCGTGAAGTCGAAGATGAAGACGAGGAGGCTGGCGGCGGTAATGGCCGGCGACAACAGCGGCAGCGTCACCTCGCGGAACACCTGCCAGCGGCCGGCGCCCAACACCGCCGCCGCTTCCTCCACCCGAGGCGACAAATTCGCCCAGAACCCGCCCACGATGCGCAACACCACTGTGTAGTTGTAGAACACGTGGGCCAGCAGAATAATCCAGATCGTGAACTGCAAATTGATTAGCGGCTCTTCGAGGCCCAAGGTCCCCATCAGCGCTGTGTTCACCCAGCCGCGCGGCCCGAGCAGGGCCGTGAACGCCGTCGCAACCACCACCGTCGGCAGCACGAAGGGGATCGTGGTCAAAGCCTGGATCACCGACTTGCCCAGAAAATCGTAACGGGCGATGATGTACGCGCCGGGCAACGCCAACAGCACCGTCAGCAACATCGACACCGTGGCCTGCCAGATGGTGAACCACAGCGTTTTCAGATAGTACGAACTGCTGACCAGCTTCTCCAGCGAGCCCAGGCTGAGCCGGCCCTCGGGTACAAAGCTGAGTTTGAAGATTTCAAAGAGTGGGTAGAAGAAGAGGACGGTTAGGAATGCGACGGGGAGAATGTAAAGGATGACGGGTGCGCTGCGGATCAACCACGTGAGCAACGTGGTACGTGGTGCGTGATGCGTGCGACGTCCTGAGCCCGTTGAAGGGATCTGTGGGTTTTGCTCTTGTTCACGCATCACGCACCACGCGCGGTGGAGCCACGAACGAATTCGTGGCCTGATACGGCAAAAGTGTTAAAACGCGTTCCGCTGCAACGAGAATCTTTATGAAGGTTAAGAAAACAAACGGGAACCTGAGGTCTCCGCATATGACAACGGATTTTCGGGATTAACCGGATTTTATCCGTTAAATCCCCTTTATCCGTTGTCATATGGGCAGCGCCGACTACCGCAGAACCGTCTGCGTCCACGCTTCGATCCAGCGATCGCGGTTCTGGTCGATGGCCCCGGGACTGACATCGGCGGGATTCTCCGGAATCACGGCATGCTGTGCGAAAACCTTGGGCAACTCAGCCGCCTGGTTGACGGGGAAAACGAACATCTGCAGCGGAATATCTTCCTGGAATGTCTTGCCGAGCATGAAATCGATCAACTTCTCCGCTAGAGCTCGGTTCTTGGCGCCCTTGAGAATGCCGATGAATTCGATCTGGCGGAAACATGCCCCCCCGCCGGTCACGACGCCAGTGGGCGCTTCGTCCAATGGCTCCTCGGCGAAGTAGACCTCAGCCGGCGGGCTCGACGCGTATGACACCACCAGCGGCTTGTCACCATCGCTGGCCGCCGTGAATTGGCCCCAATACGCCTCTTCCCAGCCGTTGACAATGGTGACATCATTGTCTCGCAGATCGAGCCAGTAGTCCAACCACGTGTAGTCACCCAACTCCCCGAAATGCCCGACCGTCGCCAGCATGAAGGCCAAGCCCGGCGAGGACGTGGCGGGATTCTCGGCGACCAGCAAGCCCTCGTACTCGAGCTGCGTCAAATCCTCCAGGTTCTGCGGCGGTTCTAATCCTTCTTCATCAAACCAGGCCTTGTCGTAGTTCAGGCAGACGTCGCCGTAGTCCACTGGCAGCAGGCGGTGCTCCGGATCGAGGATGAAGCGGTCGGGGACGTTCTGCAACCCTTCAGGCGTGTACGGCTCAAAGATGCCGGCTTCCATCGCGCGGCTGAAGAACGTATTGTCCACGCCGAAGAACACATCGGCCAGCGGGTTCTCCTTGCTGAGGATGGCCTGAGTCAGCGCGGCGCCGGCATCGCCCGACGGTAGCAGCTCCAGCTTGGCGTTGTTCTCCTCTTCGAATTGGGCGAGGACGTCCTCGCTGGCGGCGAAGCTGTCGTGAGACATGAGAGTGATCGTCTGTGGCGCCTCCGTCGCTGCCGGCTCCGCAGGTTGTGTCGCCGGCGCCTGCATCGGCACGGCACAGCCGGCGAGCACAATCAGCATCGCACCGACGACGATTGCGCGAAATCGAGCTTCGAACATTGTGCCCTCCTTACAACATACGAGACTTCTCAGAACAACATGCTGTAGAGGCTCAGACAGAGCGCAGCACTAACAAAATACCGTCGCAGAGTGACACTCGGGCCGTGCGCTCCGTCATTTCGTTGCTGATGCCGAGCGTCGAGCCGAACTGGAGCGTCGCATCGTCCAGCGCCCAGTACAGGCCACTTGTTGTTACCCCCCTCGCCTCGGGCGTCAACGCCAGCAGCGAGACGACATCACCCGGCCGGCCATCGAGGTGCAGCCCATGACGTACGCTGAAGGCTTCCCAGCCGCTGCCGAGAAGGCTCACCTCCACGCCGTCGAGAAATGGCAGCGCCAGAAGAAAAATGTTAGCAAGTGTCTGATCGGGCCGGCCTCCCAACGCCCCGATGACGGTGATCGTTCGAGCGCCCTGCTCGACGGCGTAACGCAGCGCCAGCTCTAGGTCCGTCGCATCTTTTTTGGGGGGATGAGTGATGAACTGTACGCCGGCCGCCTCAAGTTCGTGCCGATCAGCAGCCTGAATTGAGTCCATGTCGCCGATGACTATGGATAGTGTGCACCCGAGCCGGCGAGCGTTGGCCGCGCCACCATCGGCCGCGATGATCAAATCGGCTTCCGGCACGCGCTTCGGGGCCGGCAGATCGGCCGGCGCGCCGTTGGCAATGACAATTACGTGCATACAATCTCCTGGCACACAAAAAACGCCGCCCCATTTTCCGGAGGGCGGCGTTTACATTTCCTCGACAACGACGCTTCCCTCCGCTGGCATTACCCAGATCAGGTTCATAGGGTCGATGGCGAATCCGGCCATCCTCTCAGCCCGGCTTACCCGAGCTCCCCGAGGGAATATTTGACTGTCTGACTAAGAGTATAGCATCACACTGCCGGCCTGTCAATCCAGAACAAGTGATGTAAGCGTTCAGGGGGCAACCCATGGAGCATCCCTTCGACAGGCCCTTCGACAGGCCCTTCGACAGGCTCAGGACGCCGCTCAGGACGTCGCCTGAGTAGACCGAGGCGAAGCC
>JAANWY010000273.1 GCA_018263655.1 Anaerolineales bacterium
TGACGAAACCGACGTTGGGCCGAATCCGTCTCGAAGAAATCGATTCCGCTTGTGACGGTTGAGAGGGCCTATTACATCACGGCAGAACGAAGTTCTGCTAGGCGGGTCCTGCGGAACCGCACGGACAGAAGGAAACCTTGTGCTGAGCGGCTCAACTTTGTTGAGCGTAGCCGAAGTGACGGACGGATTTGGTCAGTTTTGACTATCAAGATCGGCAATAGAGCAGGTAGGCTTACTGAGTTTGATAGTCAAAACTGATAAGAGAAAAACACTGATTTGTCCGTGTTTCTTTCCGTCCGTGATAGCAAAGATGGAACCGCCTTTCTCGGGTGTGTGTCCCAAGTTCGCAAAGCCGGTCGTCGACGCTCTCAGCCCGTCACAAGTTGCAGCGTCCGGACGCTCGAACTTGCGACGTCCTGAGTCCGTCGAAGGGTTCGAGATGGTGATTCACCCGCGCTTCCTAACTCCCCGGCTCCGCTGCCCCCGGCTCAAATCCGCGAGCCGCTCCGCCCGTACTCCAGTCGCTTCCATGCGGCTACGACCGCCACCGTGATCAGGACGGCGACGATGACCTCGGGGATCCCGTGCGTCACGCCGATAAACAGGGCGTCGCCGGCTTCCATGTAGCCTCGCACGACCGCCATGCTCAACACGCCGATGGTGTTGGTGAGCGTGCCGACAGCGGCGGCCACACCCACAGCGGCGATCTCGTTGAAGCGCCGGAAAGCTGCGTACGTGTAGTACGCCGTGACGCCGATAAGCATGCGCGGCAGAATGGCCACCAGCGGGTCCTTGAATAGAGGAACCTGCGCGCGCAGGAAGCTGTAAACCCCGAAGATAGTGCCGATCAACCAGCCAACGGGCGAGCCCTCCAGCACACCGCCGATGATGGCCGGGATATGCATCGTGGTGGCCGAGCCGGCAGCCGTCGGCACTGGCACGAACCCCATGGGCGTCGAGCCCAGCAGAATGGCGATAGCAGCCAAAATGCCGGCCACAACGATCTTGCGGGTCGACAGAAACGACACGGGCGCTGTTTCAATACTGTGTTCCATGTCAGAAAGCCCCTTTGTCAACTATACTGATGGTTTACGTCGTAATGTTAGTGATATTACTGGAAAGCCTTGCTGAGTTCTTGATATTTGCTCCAATTTCGGTTTTACTTCCTATCCCCCGAACAAAATAGAGTGTTTTATCTTACAAAGTTGGGTGGGCGAGCCAACTGTCGAGTGACGCAAAATCGGTAGTTAACATAAGCAAACACAGTAGGGCGGTGCCTAATAACGCGACATAATCCCAAAATGTACTCTCGACTTCAATCAGATGGGTGCGGCCTTGGCCACCGCCGTAGCACCGGGCCTCCATGGCCTGGGTGAGCACCTCGGCGCGGCGGAGACTGTTCAGGAACAGCGGCACTAGCAGCGGCAGCATCTGCCGCGTGCGCTGCACGAAGCGCCAGCGGCTGCCGGCGCCAAAGTCCGCGCCGCGCGAGACCTGGGCCTTGACCAGGCGTTCGGTTTCCTGGGCCAGTGTCGGCACGAACCGCAAGGCGATGGTCAGCACCAACGCCAGTTCGTGGGCCGGCACGCCGAAGCGCGCGAGGGGGCTCAGCAATCGTTCGGCGCCGTGGCTCAACTCGGTGGTCGTCGTGGTGAACGTCAGCAGACCGACCAGCAGATAGAGAGCGAAGAAGCGCAGGGTAGAGACCAGCACCAGCTTGACGCTGCACGTGGTGATGCCGATGATCCACCAATCGGACAGTGGCCGGCAATCGGTCGCGCCGATGAAGCCGCCGCCACTGGTGAAGAGCAGTTGGAACACACCGAAAGCAGCGATCCAGGGCAGGAGCGGCCGGAGCCCCCGCAGGGCGTACACAAACGAGATACGCGCTGCGGCGAACAGACCGGCGATGACTACCAGTAGCACCACGTTACCGCTGAACGTCGGCGTGAAGCTCACCACGCCGACCAGCAGGGTGAAGGCTAACAGCTTCGCCCGCGGGTCCAGGCGATGGAGGGCTGAGCCCGTCGGTAAGTGCTGCCCGATGGTGACGTTCGCCAGGAAGTTGTATTCATTCATTGGACGCTGCACCGTTGTGGAGTGTGACCGGCCGCCGGTCCTGGATCCACACACGCTCGATCTCCGCCACGGCCTCTTCAATCGTCAGGGCGTCCGGGCGTACGGCCAGCCCCCGCGCGCGCAGTCGGCCCATCACCTCGAGGGTGGAGGGTACGCCCAGACCGTGGCCGGCCAGCGTCTGTGATTGGGCGAAGACCTCACGCGGTGTGCCACTAGCGACGGTGCGCCCCTCGGCCAGCACGTAGACGCGATCGGCGATTTGGGCGATGTCGTCCATGTTGTGAGTGGCGATGACGACAGGCACGCTGGCCTCCTGATGGAAGCGGGTCAGCCAGTCCAGAAATTCGCGGTGGCTGGCGGGGTCCAAGCCGGCCGTGGGCTCATCCAGCACCAGCACCCGTGGGCGCAGTGCCAGCACGCCGGCCAGCGCCACCTTGCGCCGCTCGCCGCCGCTCAGCGTGAAGGTGAGACGGTCCTTGAACCCTTCGAAGTCGAGCCCGACGGCCTCCATGGCCCAGCGCACCCGTTCCCGCTGTTCGTCCAGTGATAGCCCCCGAGCTTGCGGTCCGAAGGCGATGTCGTCGCCGACGTAGCGCTCAAAAAGTTGGTCCTCGGGCTGCTGAAACAGCAGTCCTACAGTGCGTCGCACTTGTCGCAGATCGAGCTTTGGATTTGTCAAGTCCACTCCATTCACGGTGACGCAGCCAGCCTGGGGGCGCAGCAGGCCGTTCAGATGCTGCAGCAGCGTGGACTTGCCGCTGCCCGTCGGCCCGATCAGTCCGACAATCTCGTCCTGTTCCACCGTCAGGTTGACATCTTGCAGGGCCGTGGTTTCCAGCGGCGTGCCGGCCATGTAAGTGTGTGGCAAGTTCTCGACGACGATGACGGGGGCGGTCTCCTGACGATGACGGTTCGCTTCACAGCGAGTTTGAGGGTTGATCGAATTTCCTAGAGGCGTTCTCGAAAAACTCGTTTGAGCCTCGAATTCAGTGTAAAAGCGTTCGTTATCAAAATGCTGGCCGGCCACGTCTGCCACCAACTCGTCGACTGTTAGCCAGCCGGCCGGCACTTCTGGGTACGTCAGGTGCAGCCGATGCGCCAGCCGTGCGACCGGTGGTAACCCCAGTCCCAGACGTTGGAGCTCGCCGGCGTGGGCGAAGACAGCGCGCGTGGGGCTATCGAGGGCCACTTCGCCGTCGTCCAGGACGATCACGCGATCTGCTTCAGCCGCTTCCTCCATGAAATGGGTAATGTGGATGATGGCCATGCCGGCCTCGTGGAGCTTGCGCGCGATGTCTAAGACAGCGCGCCGGCCTCGAGGATCGAGCATCGCCGTGGCTTCGTCGAGAACGAGGTAGCGGGGCCTCATCGCTAGGACGCCGGCGATGGCCACTCGCTGGCGCTGGCCGGCTGACAGCAGATGCGGCGCGCGCTGTCGATGCTCGTGTAGCCCCACAGACCGCAATGCCTCATCGATGCGCTGGATGATGCCGTCGCGTGGTACGCCCAGGTTCTCCGGTCCGAAGGCGACGTCCTCCTCGACCACCGTGGCGACAATCTGGTTGTCAGGGTCCTGGAAGACCATGCCGACGCGGCTGCGGATGTCCCACGTGTGCGCCGTGGCGCGCGTGTCCATGTCGTCCACGGTAACGCGGCCGGCGGAAGGGAGCAGCAGCGCGTTCAGGTGCTTGGCCAGCGTCGACTTGCCGCTGCCGTTGCGGCCGATGATGGCGACGTACTCACCAGGCTGGATGGTCAGCGAGACGTCCCGCAAGGCCGTGATGGGCCGGCCTGATTCTGGTTTGTAGGTGTGGCTCAGGGTTTGGACTCTGATCATACAAACGAAAGGCCTCTCGGGGATCCGAGAGGCTCGGTGGCAAGCTGATCTAAGCGCGCTCGCGGCGCGCTGTCTCGCCCGACGCCAGCCGTCTCGGTCCCGTTCCAGGATCCAAGCGACCGTCAGTGCGATCGTTGGGTTGTGAGTTTGCTCACTGCCGGCGTTGTCGGTCATCGGTCAGTGGCATCCCTTATTATACTAGATTTGAGTGACGGGAGCAAACTTACGTGGGGGTCTCAGTAAATCGCAAAGCCTGTTCGTAGTGAGCGCGGATGCGCACATCCGTCCGGAACGCAGTGGAGTGCCGTCGTGGTACCGCAGGACGCCGGGACGCCACTCCGGCTTTGCCTCCGTGGCTGACTACGAACCTAGATTGCGATTTACCGAGTCTGGCTATTGACTCATCCGTAACACTTCGATACACTTACGTTGAGTAGAGTACACCCCTGCTCCTGCTGGATTTGGCAATCCAGGCCGAGCGAAATGGGACATTTTATTTCTTCCATGTCCCTAACCTGATGATGCTGAGGAGTGAATTGTGTTGACCGATATCGAATTCGTGGATGTGAGTACCGATGAAACGACCGCTGGAACAATTGAGGACAAACTGACGCGGCTGCAAGAAATCATCCGTCCGTTGGGACGCGCGATTGTCGCATTTTCCGGCGGAACGGACAGTACGCTGCTGCTCAAGGTAGCCTACGACGTGCTGGGCGACGACGTGCTGGGCGCCACCGCGGCATCGCCCAGCCTGGCGCGCGCCGATCTGGAGGAGACCATCGAGTTGGCCGAGTTCATCGGGGCGCCGCACCGGCTGCTGCAAACCGACGAGCTCGAAAACCCTAACTACGCTGCCAATCCTGCCAACCGCTGTTACTTCTGCCGATCCGTCGTACACGATGATTTCCGGAGGCTGGCGAACGATGAAGGTTACGACTACGTCCTGGACGGCACGAACCTGGATGATCTGGGCGACTTTCGGCCTGGCCAGACGGCCACACAGGAACGCGGGGTGCGCACACCGCTGAAGGACGCCGCCCTCACCAAGCGCGACGTGCGCGCCCTGGCCCGCCATCTCGGTCTGCCGAATTGGGACAAGCCGGCCGCCGCCTGTCTCAGCTCGCGCATCCCCTACGGCAACTCGGTGACGGCGGAGGCACTCCGTCAGATTGACGCCGCCGAAGCGGCGCTGCGCGACTTGGGGTTCCGACAACTCCGCGTGCGCCACCACGACAACCTGGCTCGGATCGAGGTATCGCCCGACAGACTGGATCGTGTGCTGGCCGTGCGCGAAGACATCGTGCGTCGGCTCAAGCAAGCTGGCTACACTTACGTGACCCTCGACCTACTCGGCTATCGGACCGGCAGCCTGAACGAGGCGCTGAAAGAGTCGGCGGAATAGACTATGGACGAGAAAGCCCTGCAAGACTTGCTGGACGATGTCGCCCAGGGGAGCGTCGCTCCGCGCGAGGCGCTGGCCCGGCTCCGTCATCTCCCATTCGAGTCGATCGACACCATCGCTCGCCTGGACCACCATCGCTTACTGCGCCAGGGACAGCCGGAGTTCGTCTATGCGGAGGGCAAGCAACCCGACCAGGTAGCGGAACTGGTAAGTCGTGTAGTGGAGGCGCACGGCGCCGCCCTGGCGACCCGCGTCTCAACGGAAACAGCGCGGCGCGTTCAGGCCCGACTTCCCCGCGCAGAGTACGATGCTGGCTCCCGCTTGCTGCGTGTGGGCGGGCCGCTCAGTTTGCCGGCCGGCGCTTCGCTGGCCATCGGTGTCCTAACGGCCGGCACCTCAGACGCGCCCGTGGCCGAAGAAGCTGTCCAGGTGGCCGAGTTTTTGGGCCACCGCGTGAATCGCCTTTACGATGTGGGGGTTGCCGGCCTGCACCGGCTGCTGAGCCAGACATCGGTATTGGAGGAAGCGCAGGTGCTCATCGTGGTGGCCGGCATGGACGGCGCGCTGCCGTCAGTCGTCGGCGGCCTGGTCGGCGCGCCCGTGATCGCCGTACCGACCAGCGTGGGCTACGGCGCGAGCTTCGAGGGCCTGGCGCCGCTGCTGACCATGCTGAATAGCTGTGCAGCCGGCGTCGCCGTGGTGAATATCGACAACGGATTCGGTGCTGCGCTGGCGGCCCATCGCATCAGCCGCGCGCACGCCGCGGGAGGTGCACAGTGAATTGCCCCTCTACCAGTACAAAGCCGGCTGACGTAGGCTCCCTCCACGACCATACCTGGTGTTTCCAGCATCTGACAAACCTAAGTAGCCCCATAAATATCTTGATAGCTGGGCTAGGTCTCCCAAGCCGCGTGCGGCCTCGATGCCCCCTCTACGTCTCGGTCAGGAGACCTTCGACGAGCACAAAAGAATTTCACAGGGGCTACTTAGAGCTGGGCAGCCTGCTTTCAGCAGGCTTTGTGTACCAGCCTGGTATTTCAATGCCAGGAGACCGATGCTAGCCTACTTCGACATCTTCGTGGGCATCAGCGGTGACATGACGCTGGGTGCGCTGGCGGACGCCGGCCTCCCCATCGACGTGTTGCACGAGACAATCGACGCTTTGGGTCTGGCCGGCGAGGTGGAGGTGATGGCCAACCAGGTGCGCAAGGGCGCATTGGCCGGCGTGAAAGTGGACGTGGTTCGCCGAAACGAGGACGAGCCTCGTCACCGGCACCTGAACGACATCCTGGCTTTGATCGATGCAGCTTCGTTGCCGGCCGCCGTCCAAGAGCAGGCCTCCGCCGTCTTCCAACGCCTGGGCGAGGCCGAAGCCAAGGTGCACGGCGTCTCCGTAGACGAGGTTCCCTTCCACGAGGTCGGTGCGCTGGACGCCATCGTGGACATCGTGGGGGTAGTGGCCGGCCTGCATGCCTTGAGCGTGACGCGCGTCATCTCTTCTCCCGTGCCCCTCTCCCGAGGCTTTGCGAACACTGCCCACGGCGAAATCCCCGTCCCTGGGCCGGCCACGATGGAGCTATTGGTCGGCGTGCCAGTCCGGGGTCTGGACCTCAATGTCGAAACCGTGACGCCGACGGGGGCTGCGTTGATCTCGACGCTGGCTGATGAATTCGGGCCAGTGCCGGCGATGGCGTTGGAGCACGTGGGCTACGGCGCCGGTACCTTCGACCTGCCGCTGCCCAACATGCTGCGCGTAATGCTGGGAGAGCCGGCCGGTTCCCCCACAGACTTGCAGCGCGACATGCTGAGGATCCTCAGTACCAACGTGGACGACATGCCCGGTGAGTGGTTCGGCCCGCTGTTCGACCAACTGCTGGCGGCCGGCGCGCTGGACGTTTGGTTCACGCCGATCCAGATGAAGAAAAACCGGCCGGCGGTGATGATCAGCGTGCTGGCGGAGCCGGCGGCGGTGCCGGCTTTGCGCCTGATCCTCCTGCGCGAGACCACGACCCTCGGCGTCCGCGAAGAGACGGTCACCCGTTGGTGCGTCTCCCGTGAGCTCCGTACGGTGCAGACGTCCTGGGGCGATGTGCGTGTCAAGGTCGCCCGCCTGCCCGACGGCAGCGAGAAGGCGAGTCCGGAATTTGAGGATTGCCGGCGGCTGGCGCGAGAGCATAATGTCCCACTGCGAATAGTTACACAGAGCGCGACGGAGAAGGCACAGAGGCACACAGAAAACTAAAACCTCTTTCGAGTGGCAGAGGAGTAGTCCGATGATTGACCTAGAACGGATTGCATCCTATAATCCTTGCGGCCGGCATCAGCCTTAGATGTGCCGGCCGCAAGGTGGCTCTGGTACACAGACAGGTACACAGATATAGGAGGTTAATCGCTCAATGGGAGGCTTAGACGGTAAGAAAGGCTTGATCTTCGGCATTGCCAATAAATACTCGATTGCATGGGGCATTGCGCAAGCGTTGCATGGAGAAGGTGCTGAACTGGGCTTCAGCTACGCCGGCGAGGTGCTGACGAAGCGCGTGGAGCCCCTGGCTGACAGTATCGGTGTGACATTTGTCGAAATGTGCGACGTCACCGATGACGCCCAGATTGACACCCTCTTCAACCAAGCGGCCGACCACTTCGGCAGTATCGACTTCTTGGTTCACTCCATCGCTTTCGCCCCCCGCGAAGTCCTGGGGGGACAGTTTGTTGATACCAGCCGCGACGCATTCAAGCTTACTCTGGATGTCAGTTGCTACAGCCTGGTTGCCCTGGCCCGCCACGCGCGAGACCTCATGCCTAACGGCGGCAGCATCATGACCATGACTGCCTACGGATCCGAGAAGGTGCTGCCGAACTACAATGTCATGGGTGTAGCGAAGGCCGCCCTGGAATGCACAGTGCGCTACCTGGCCTGGGACTTGAGCGAGGACGGTATTCGGGTCAACGCAGTAAGCGCCAGCCCCATCAAGACACTGTCCTCGGCTGTCATCAGCGGCTTCCGGAAGGCTTTGCGCTACTCGAATGAGGCGTCGCCGTTGGGTAACGCGGTCCAGGAGGATGTCGGTGATGCGGCCTGTTTCTTGCTCAACGACCAAGCTAGCAAGATCACAGGCCAAGTGCTCTACGTCGATGGTGGCTACAGCATCATGGGCAGTCCAACCCGCGAGGTACTGGAATAGGCGCGACTGGCGGTAGCTATGAACCGTTCACTAGTATCTGTTCTGAGAGTCGTGTTGAGGTTCATCGGATGGGCGTCCGGAACGACTGCTGATGACCCGGCACCGTTCAACCCCGATGGCGAAGCTGACACCATCGGGCTGCCGGCCGACGCCGAACGTGAAATCCGCGAACTCCTCTGGGACGGGCGCAAAGTCGAAGCCGTAAAGCGCGTGCGACAGCTCACCGGCGCCGGCTTACGAGAAGCGAAGGACTACGTTGACGGCTTGGCCAGGGGCATGGGCGTTTGAACCTTCGCTTCCTCCTCCTCGCTTAACTTAGGGATGTGGAAGAAATAGAATGTCCCATTTCGCTCGGCCTGGATTTGGCAATCCAGCGGGAGCAGGTTAGGATAGTTATTTCTTTCCAAGCCCCCCATTAGTCAAGCACATTGTGATCGCGATGCAACTTCCGGTTGGACAAACGTCGCGATCCCACCTATAATCTCTCGGGTTTGACGCCAGTCACTTGAGGAGAACTTGTGCCTTCGTTGATTATCGTCGTCTACATCGTTGCCGCAGTCTTATTGGCGGCGTATAGTTTGAACACGGTTGTTCTGACAGCGCTGTACCTGCGACACCGGCACCGCCGGTACTTGCCCCCGCCGCTGTCAAGATTCCCCCGAGTCACGGTCCAGCTACCCCTCTACAACGAGCGTTACGTCGTCAGCCGGCTCATCAACGCCGCGGCACGCTTAGACTGGCCCCGCGAACGGTTGGAGATCCAGGTGCTGGACGATTCGGCAGACAACACGATGCGTATCACACAAGCTGCTGTCCGACACTGGCAGCGGCAGGGTGTTAACATTCACCTGGTTCGCCGCGAAGATCGAGCGGGGTTCAAAGCCGGCGCGCTGGCGCACGGTCTCGCAATGGCTGCCGGCGAGTTCATCGCCATCTTCGACGCCGATTTTGTGCCGCCGCCGGACTTCCTGCGCCGAACCATCCCGCATCTGCTAGCTGATCCTGCTCTGGGCGTGGTCCAGGCCCGCTGGGGACACCTGAACGACGACTACTCGCTGTTAACGCGCGCTGAGGCACTGGCCATCGACGCCCATTTCCTGGTCGAGCAACCGGCGCGCGATCGGTCCGGGTTGTACTTGAACTTTAATGGTACAGCCGGCGTCTGGCGGCGCAAATGTATTGAGACGTCGGGCGGCTGGCAAGCCGATACGCTGTCAGAAGATGTCGATCTCAGCTACCGCGCGCAGTTGGCCGGCTGGCGCTTGCGCTATCTCCCCCATGTCGTGGTGCCGGCCGAACTCCCACCTCAGATTCACGGTTTTAAGAACCAGCAGTTCCGCTGGGCCAAGGGATCGATCCAGACCGCCCGCAAGCTTGGGAGATCACTCCTTACTCACGATGCGCCGCTGTGGCTGCGGCTTCAGGGATTCATACATCTGACAGGGTATCTGATCCATCCGTTAATGGTTTCGGTGTTGCTGTTGTTGGTTCCGATGATCATGACGCGAAGCCACCCGCCGGCCGTTCTCGCGTACTTGAGCCTGGCGACTTTAGGGCCGCCGTTGGTTTTTGCGGTGGCCCAGCATGCTGCGTATCCTAACTGGCGCCGGCGGATGTTGAGCTTCCCGCTTCTGGCCCTCATCGGCGCCGGCATTGCCCTGAGCAACACGCGGGCCGTCGTCGAGGCGCTGCTGGGGCGCGAGACGCCGTTTCAGCGGACGTCAAAATTTCGCGTCGAGGACCGTGATGACCAGTGGGCGGACAAATCTTATGCGCTGGCGGCTGTCGATCCGCAAGTATTCGGGGAAATCGCGCTGGCCGCGTACGGTGGTCTCGGGATTTTGGCCGCCTGGCACACTGACCAGTGGTTCATCATCCCCTACTTGTTGCTCTACACACTGGGGTTCGGGTTGGTGGCATTCCTCACGCTGCGCCATTCAAGGCAGGGCATGGGGGGCGTCGTCCGCACTTTGCTGAGCCGGAGCAGTGTTGCGGAAAACACGTAACGCTGACAAATCGCGCTTGTGCTTTCGTCGTTCACCGTGCTATAATGCACTCGGTGACTGCTCTCGTTTCAGAATACACGATGCACGACAACGCGTCGTTCATAACGGGATGTATGCATCCCAAGTTTGTAAAGTCGGTGGCCCACGCTCTCAGCCCGCAACAAGTTTCGGCGTCCGGACGCTCGAACTTGCGACGTCCCTTCGGCAAGCTCAGGGCAGGCTCTGAGCTTGTCGAAGGGGGCCTGTCGAAGGGTTCGAGATGGTGACTCATACTAGTACGGGAGTTCAGATGATGATTGCGTCATTAACAAATGTGGGATGCACCCTAACAGGATCACTGACTTGACATGCAGGATCTAATTGTCCAATATTCGTTGCCCTTGTTGGCGGCCGGCGTGCTGGCCTTGCTCGTGGCACTGTTCTATATGGTCATTGCTGATCGCGAGGCTGACGAGGCGCCATTTCTCCTCCAGCGGCAGACGGCAGTGGCCAAGGCCAACGCGGCGCGCTATGCTATTGGCGCTTTGGTAGTCATTATTCTGGAACTGACGGCTGTGTGGTTGACGACTCAGTTCCGGCCGGCTGCCGTGGTTGCACGTCCCACGATTGTGCCAACCCCGACGGCGACGACCGTCTCGACCGTGACACCGACGCTGGAACCCACAGTCACGTTGACGCCAACGCCCATTCCGCCGACAGCAACACCTACGTCTACTCCCACACGTACGCCAACCGCGACGCCATCTGCCACGCCGACACCTGAATTCATCCCCTACGAGGTCCAGTCGGGGGATACTTTGGGCGGTATTGCGTCCCGGTTTGGCATGTCGGTCGCCGCGATCTTGGCGGTCAATCCGGAGATGGATGAGGATACACTGTTGCAGATCGGTCAGGAGATTCGGATTCCGGCGGCAGCTATCACACCGACGGTTACGCCATGACTACTGCGGTCACCGAGGCTCAGTAGATTCAACCTTGCGCTCGCGAGGGGGCCGCAACCGGCGTAGGACCGGTCACGGACCCCACATCCCTTGCCTCGCTAGGAGGTGGCTGCTGCGAGCGAAGTGTGCGGGCTGAAACAGCCCGCACACTTTTATTTGTTGTTCCGTTTCACCGGGAAACGGTCCAAGTCCTCCACTAAGATTGCGTCCGGGAAGGAAGTGCGTGCTTCTTCGAGGATCTGGTTGGGATGATAGCGGCGCGAGACGTGGTTGAGGAAGAGCTGTCCGACCCGGGCTTCCTGGGCGAGCCGGCCAGCCTCAGCGGCCGTGATGTGACCGAACTGGCGGGCAATATCGCGATCCTCGGATAGGTAGGTGGCCTCGCATATCAGAGCGTCCGCCTGCCAGATTTCGGGTACCAGCTCGCCGACGTTAGCGGCGTCGCCGACGTAGCAGAGCTTGGTGCCGCGTACCTCTGGCCCCAAGACGTCGTCCGGATGCACCACCGTTCCATTTTCCAAAGTGATCGTTTCCCCTGCAACGAGCTGGCTACGCTCGGGCCCGGCCGGCACCCCGAGTCGCTCGGCTGCTTCGACCAGGAAAGGCCGCCGGCTGTGTTCCTGGAACGTAAATCCGAAGCTACCCGGGCCCCGATGCGTGACGGGAAAGGCAATGAGTTGCATCTTCTTCGCCTTCAGCAAGGGGCCTGGCTGGAGAGGGATTAGGCGCAACTCCAAATTTATGTTGCCACCGCGCAGAACGACGTCTACCAGGTCGCGTACACGTTCCAGTGCCCAGCTCCCAGCGTAGATGTTCAATTTCTCGGCCGCTTCCCACCGGGCGAAAGTCGACATGATGCCGCCCAGGCCCAGGATGTGGTCGAGATGTCCGTGGGTCAGTAGAATTGTATCCAAGCGTTTGAAACCTAACCCACTGGACAGCAACTGGCGCTGTGTGCCTTCGCCGCAGTCGATCATGAACCGGCGATCTTGGTGGATTATTATTGTTGAGGGCAGGTTACGGCGAACGGACGGCGCCGACGCCGAGGTTCCGAGAAAGATGACTTCAAACATGAACGATGACCTTCCCTGTCTCTCCCCTATCACCTTCGACGTCGAAGTGGGTGCTCGTGAACTGCTCGATGACCCAGATATTGGTCAGAAGGTGGTTGGTGATTTCGCTGGTGGTGAAAGTGGAATCTGATTTGGCAACGGCCGTGGGCAGGATAAATTGATCGGCCAGGTGCGGGTCCGTGGCAGCGCCGGTCGTATGATGCGCCAGGAACGCCTCCACGGCCTCCTCCGCTACCTTTTCGGCCCGTTTGCCGCGCCGGCCGTAGCCGGTAAATGCAGCGCTTGCGTGCTCGTACTCGGCACGCAGGTACACGGCAGTACCTGGGCCTGACGCTTCGGGCTTCACCTGCCGGATCATGGGGTCGAATCCTTCCCGTTGCAGCAGCGATTCAGCTCGCCTAGCCTGGCGCTCCAAGATGTGGTCCGGCAGGTTCGATACCGCCGAGAACCCCGTCAACTGGACCAACGCACCTCGCTCGATCAGATCGATGCCGGCCAGCCATCCCCCTTCGCGCAGGCCACGAACTTCACCCCAAATCAGGCCGCCGCCGTGTGGATACCACCCCCATCGCTCTAGATTGATCGTGGCCTCAATCCCCAATCGTGTCACCGCCGGCAGAAACACATCCGCCAGGTAGTGATAGGGCGGGCTCCAGGCCACGTGTGTCCCTCCTTCGATGGCGATCCGCGAGCCGCCGGCCGTGAAGGTCAGAGGGAGAATTGCGGTTTGGAACACGAGGCTCGTCGAGCCGGCGCTGCCACCTTTGCGTGCTTGAGCGACGTCGTGAGCGTAGTCGCCGCTCGTTGGTGGCTGCGTCGGTTGGAAGCTGAGGACGGTCGAGCCAAGCGTTGCGCCAGTGACTTCGGCGTTGCACACCTCGGCCGCTGCTTGCACCGACGTCAGATGTTGCGCCTGTAGTCCGGGGTTGCGTCGTTGGGCCCGAATGTTCTCGATGCGGATCGGCTGACCCAGGAGAGCTGCGAGGGTGACGGTGGAGCGCAGAATCTGCCCCCCGCCTTCTCCGTGTGAGCCGTCCAGAACAAGGTGTTCGCTGTTCGCTATCTCAGACATGGCGAATGGTATTATATCATTGAGATTGAGCCGGCGCCAAGTAATGCGCCGCCTGAGGTTTGCGCACTGCTGCGCGAAGCTCGGTGCACCTCGAACAAGTTCGAGCGTCCCGGACGCCCCAACTTGTTGGGGGAGCCGTGTGCAGTGCACGGCCGTTGGGAACCGCTGCGCGAGCCCTGGCTGGTCATCAGTGACGGTGATAGACGTATGTGCCCAGGGCGAGGGCAACCACGAGCGTGCCGGCCGCGACCGCTATGCCCGCGTATGACTGGCTCACTGCAGAGTCTCTGCCGACTTGCACTTCGAGAAGAAGGGCCAGTACAGCTAGCGGCACGAGGATTGTGGCCAGTGCCGCGACCAGTCGGAGCAGACTCTTGGTTTCGCCGGCAACCACCGAGAGGTGGGTCTGCAGAGCGTCGTGGATCAACGCTTCCATCGTGTTCGTTGTTTCAACAAGGTGATCCACCCGGTCCGCCAGCTCTTGGAAGTGCAGGCGACCGTTAGCGTCAATGGGCTGAAGGCCCTCTGTAGCGAGTCGGTTTACGATGTCAAGCTGGGGGGCGAGGAAGCGCCAGCTTCTAAGGTTCTCATGGCGCAGCTCGTGCATGCGGCGTAAGGTCCGACTTGTGGGGGCGGTGAGTACTTCGACTTCGACGCCGACAATGGCGGCTGATAGGAAATTCATCTGTGACCGGTGGTCCGATGTGACGGCTTGCAGGATCTTGTATGCCAGCATGTCTGCGCCGCGATTCATGGTTGATTCGGCCTGCATGGCCTGTTCGGTGATCCGGTCGATGGCCGGCAGGGGCACGGGATGGTGGGTCACCAGGAAATTTGGGCCTACGAATATATCCAGCTCGGCTGGGCTCACGTCTTCGGCTGGCGTGCTCTCATCAGTTGCGTACACGACCAGGAACACATACTCGCCGTGGTCGTCTAGCTTGGGTTGGCGCATCCCTTCGATGCAATCATTGATCGTCAGGGGGTGAAATTTGAATACGCGAGTTAGAGTCTCTTCAACGTCCTCTGGATCGCTGTTTGTCATGTCTACCCAGAGGAGGCCGCCGGCGTCGGCCAGGGCGGCCTGCATTTGTTCTTGACTGAGGTCAGTGGCCGGAATTTCGGCCCCGTGGTGGTAGAGTGAACGTATCATGTGTCAGTTTTGTTCTCCCAAGTCATGTATTGGTCACTTGTGCTGGGTGGCGCTATTGTAGGCAGTGGCGGTTTTGTCGGTGGCGTGGGTGGGTTGGGTGTGGGTGTCAGCGTCGGCGGCACCGGCGTTGGCGTGGGCGGGGGTGGTGTTGGCGTTGGTGGCGCTGGCGTGTTGGTTGGTGGCACCGGTGTTGGCGTTGGCGGCACCGGCGTGTTGGTTGGTGGCACCGGTGTTGGCGGTACCGGCGTCGGCGGCACCGGTGTGTCCGTGGGGGGCACTGTCGGTGAGGGCGTGAGTGTCAGCGTTGGTGTCGGCGTTCTGGTAGGTGTCGATGTCCAGGTCGCCGTCGGAGTGGCCGTCGGCGGGGGTGGCTGATGTGGTTGGCTCGCCTCCCGTGCTGTCGCCGTTGGCCGCGCAGTCGGGGTTTTTGTCAGCCGTGCTGGTACGGCGGCCGGCTTGGGTGTGGTTGCCGTCGCCGTCGGCTCGGGCGTCGATGTCGCCGGGAAGGGGGAGGGTTGCAGCGGCTCCTGTGGCGCCGTCGGCGATATCACCAGTCGTTCTCCGGCCGACATTGTCACCTCTTGATCACCGGCGGATACGACGAGGGCGCCGGCGTACACCTGAATGATTGTCGTTCCGTCTTCCTCTACTGTCAAGTCATATTCCGTTTCGCGCCCCTCGAGGCGGGTCACGGGTGTCGTTACGGTGAATCCGCCGGCTGGCCCGCCGGGTGAGATTCGGTAATGGCCATCTCCCAGGGTTTGACTCACCCGTACGACTTGGGGGCCGACGCTCGTAAGCGTATGCAATGCACCGATTTGGACTCGGCTGTTGTTCTCTAGCTCAAGTGTGCCGTCATCTGGAAATGTGAGTTTGGCGCCTCCACGCTCTCCAGTGCGCAGCGACATGCCGGTGCCGATTGCGGCTCCGTCCTTGGCCGGCGCCCACTCGCCATCGGGTGCCGGCTGTATCTCGACTGTGAGGGCGTCGACTGTGAGGGTCGCTGTCTGGGCAGTCGGAATCTGGCGCCAGATGTAGGCGCCACTGAGCCCGACAACGAGAACTGCCGCCAGCACAATGGTCCCGACGACGGTGCGCGAGTCCATGAGCAATGCGGCGACGCGGTCGCCGCGCGGAACTGTTTCGATCTCGTGATGGACGAAGAGCCGCTTGGCGCGGTGCAGGACCCAAGAGGGAGGCTCAGGGAGGGGGTGGGTTCGCGTCGCACCTAGGATGGCGTTGAGGCGATTCAGCTCGTTTTCGCATTCGGGACAGCCCTCAGCCAGGTGTGCAGACACGTGCCGGCTCGCGGTAGAGTCGAGTGTCCCCAGGGCGAAGTCCACGAGCTGGTCGGTGGTGACCGGGTGGTAGGTCACCACACTTTTATGGTTACTCAAAATCCCAGGTCTCCAGGATTTCGAGCAGNNCCTCGAAGCAGAGGGCCTGCTCGGCGCTTACGCGCCGTTCGGGGATGTTGAGCCGGCGGGCCAGTTCGGGCTGTCCGGGTGGATTCTGGGTATAAAGCACCGCACCCAGAAGGCGTTGGCATCGCTCCGACAACTGTTCCGTCGCTTCGCGGACTGTCTGTTGCCGCAGCCAGCCTTGGATCGTTTCCTCGCTTACGGGAGCTTCTCCAATGCTGGTCAGGGCATCGACGTGTGGGCTCAGCATCACGCCGCCGCGTAATCGTCTAACCTCGTTCGTCGTAGTCTGCAGTAACCACTCGACCAGGGTGTCGGTGTCACGAACGTGGTCTAGACTTTCGAGCAGATAGCGAAACACGGCGTGGAAGATGTTGGCGCTGCTGTCGGGCGTGAGGCCGAGCTGCAACGGAATCGCATAGACCAGCCGGCCATAGCGGTCAACGAGGGCCGTCCAAGCGGCACTGTCACCGCCGCGGGCCTTGCGAAGCAGTTCGGCGTCGGAACGCCGATGTCTAACCATAAATGACTAATCTCCCTCTCCGTCGTACACTAAAGCGTCGTCATCGAGGGCCTTGATCATCGTTTCGGCCATTGGCTTCCGCCTGCTCCCGCTGGATTGCCAAATCCAGCGGTTATGGCTTGGATTTGGCAATCCAAGCCGAGCTAGTGGCCGAAACGATGATCATACCCTCGTCGAGTAGTATTATAACCGCTGGGCGGATGTATGGCAAGCTCTCGGGCGCATCGCCCATCAGGAATTCTACATTTGACCCTTGCGAAGGTTCGCGAGCCCGTTTCGTGGCAGAATCACCATCGGCTATCGCGTGTCATTTCGCTGCGGGGCCACTTCGCAACCTTCGCAAGGGTGACCAAGCGTATCTCCCAAGCCAAATCTAGAACTGCTGACCGCCCAATGCTGCTTTGACTTTCTACGAAAACAGTGGTAAACTTAGGAAGTCGTTTGTGAGATCAATCCACGGCGGCTGTAGCTCAATAGGTTAGAGCACCTGGTTGTGGCCCAGGAGGTTGCGGGTTCAAATCCCGTCAGTCGCCCCTGAGCTAATTCGAGACCGCGTCTATCTTCGGCGCGGTCTTTCGTTTTTGGAATCAATGACAGATGATACTGTTTCGACCTCGCGCCTGGTAGCTCTGCGCCACCGGGATTTCCGGTTGCTCTGGATAGGGCAACTGATCTCGACCACTGGTTCGCAGATGCAGGTAATTGCCGTCAATTGGCACGTCGTCAGTTTTGACTATCAGGATCAGTAGTAGGGTGAGCGTAACCGTTCAGGAGGTATCAGGACTAGCATCCTGAGTAGGTCGAAACGAAGTGGAGACCGTATCGAAGCGACGTCCTGAGCGGCGTCCTGAGCGGCGTCCTGAGCCTGTCGAAGGGCCTGTCGAAGGGCCTGTCGAAGGGATGCTCCATGGGTTGCCCCCTGAACGCTTACAGTTCGAGAACCCGGACTCAGCGCCAAGTGCTACCCTTAGGAACCGTGATTAAATAACTTGTGCATTTGAAGCTATACGGTCACGGTCAAATGGGTAAGTTATTTAATTCTCATTCCTTAAGATACCTTAAAATTCTCTCCATCCTCTTGACAACACACTCGTTTTTTGGCATTGAGGAAAAAGTGACACTTACGCTCGGGACGGATTGTCAAATCCGTCGCCCTGCAGACTGGACCTGGCGATCCAGCCGGAGCGTAGTGCAACTTTTTCCTCAATGCGATAGAAGGCTCAATCTCGTCGCGAGGAAGCGATGCGCATTGACGGTGCCGGCTACCTTCGTATCTTCTGGTCGCTTATGCTGCCCCTGTCTGGGCCTGCAGTGGCGACGGTATTTGTTCTCACCTGCCTCGCGGGATGGAGTGCCTTGCTCAAACCACTTGTGTTTACCGCCTCCGAAGCGATGCAAACGTTGCAGGTAGGTCTCGCATTTCTCGATAGAGGCGCGTTTGGGATGGTTCACCAAGCTTGTGATAGCCAGAGGGGTTATTTGAAGAGCGTTTGCTGGCTGTGACGACGGAGCAACGGCCGCAAAATGCCCAAAACCGGTGTTTCTGCCCGCC
>JAANWY010000274.1 GCA_018263655.1 Anaerolineales bacterium
ATGAACTCAGGACGTCGCTTCGATACGCTTCGCTACTCAGGCGACGTCCTGAGCTTGTCGAAGGGATGCTGTCTTGATCTAACTGGTGAAGGATTTCTGCCGAGGTGTACTAGCGTGAACGTCGTCAGGGTGTGGGTCCCGGACGCTGCTTCTGCCTGGACAACGCCAACGCCGATGTGGGTGTAGTGTTGGTGTAGGATATTGTTGCGGTGGAGTGTGCTGTCCATGAACCACTGAAAGGCATAATCCACGGCCTCCACGCCGGCTCGCGAGTTGCGCTGTATGTTCTCCCCCGCCCACCGGGGCGAGAGCCCTGCCTGCTCGAGTCGATCCCACAGCGTTGTGCCTTCTGGCGTGACGTGTCCGAAGTATCCGCGCCTGACCATGTCATCGCTGTGTGCCTGCGCGACGCACCTGAGCAGGACATCGACCCGGTAGGGTGCCAAGCCTCGGGCGCGGCGCTTTGTGTTGACGGCCTCTACCATTCTGCGTCTCAGCTCACGAATCCCGGCCGGCGCCTCGGCTGGCGTCGCAGTTCGTGATCTCGCCGGCGCAACCATCGGTGCTTCTGTGGGGGAGGGGGTTGAGGTCGGTGCAGCGGTGCGGGTCGCCGAGGGCGATGCCGTTGCGGTTGGCGGTGCGGCTGTTGGCGTGGGTGACAGTGTTGTCGTGACGATGGGTGGGTTAGCCGGCGTCTCGGGCAGAGCGGCTGTGACGGTGGGCTGAGGCGGTGACAAGCGAACACAGCCGGCGAGCAGACTCAGCATAGGGACGCAGATCGCGAGGCGACGAATCATGCAGTGGGCCGGCTATCTCTGACCGTATTCATGCCGCGCGAAGTGCTGCATTGCCAGAATATCGTCCTCAGCAATGATGTGGGGTGTACCGATGCTTCTGGCCATGATGTAAATGTGAGCTGTCTTCTCGACGACGTGACAGATCGTCAAAGCATGCTTCATGTTCTCTCCGACGCACAACGTGCCATGATTGGGTAGGAGTACGGCGTTGCGCTTGCCCAGTGCTTGGGCCGCCTTCTCGGCCAGCTCCGGAGTGCCCGGCAAGGCGTACTCGGCGCAGATGATCTTGTCGCCGACGACTTGCACGAAATCTTCGCTGACGCCAGGTAACGTCATGTGGTTGACGCCCAGCACCGTCGAGTAGAGCGGGTGGGTATGGACCACGGCGTTGACGTTCGGCCGGGTCTCGTACATGGCCATATGCATCTGTCTTTCGACGGAAGGCGTGCGGAAGCCATCGACGACTTCCAGCTCGCTGTCGAGGACGACGATGTCCTCGACTTGAATGTCTTCGTAGTCAATGCCGCTGGGGCTGATGTACATCAACCCTGTTTCGCTATCTCGCAGACTGATATTACCCCAGGTGCCCACTGTTAGGCCCTGGCGTATCATCGTTTTTCCAGTATCAACGGCCACTTGCTTCAACGACTCTTTGATTTGTTGCATTATGTTTTACCTTATGCGTGACTACCTTGACAATATCACATTTCTGTGGTTGGTCGCCGCTTTGCTTACAGACCGCGCCATCCGCCGTGGCGCGGTCAGGAGACCGGCCACAGCGATGCAGAAAATGGGGTCGGTGGGGGGCGGCCGCCCCCCACCGACCCCATTTTCTGCATCGCTGTGAAGACCGCATTCGGAGATGCAGAAGCTGTCCTCTTGACAGAGCCTATGAGGCCGAGCGCCTGAACGTGCCCTTCAACTGCGCGTACAATTCCAGGAAGATAGAATACTGCTTCTCGTAGGTTTCAGTGGCTGTCTCGTACGCTACCCGGCTATCCGTGGTCACCATTCGGGATACAGCATCTTCTAACGAAGGATAGATGCCCAAGGCCCGGCCGCACAGCAAAGCATTTCCCACGTTGGCCGTGTCCGGCACACCGACGGAGACGATCGGTTTCTGCAGGATCTTGCCAAGTATGTTGAGCCAGACGGGGCTCTTGAGGCCGCCGCCTACTGCCCTGACTTCGTTGACTGCGATACCCAGGGACTCGACCGTCTCGATGTTGTTCCGCAGAGCGAAAGATACGCCCTCCATGACGGACTTGATGAAGTGCGCCTTTCCCGTGGAGAGGCTGATACCGTAGTAGACGCCGCGCGCAAACGGGTCCCAGTAAGGCGTGCGCTCGCCGTTGAGATAGGGCAGGAAAATGAGACCGTCTGAGCCGTCCGGTATCTGTGCGACGGATTGGTTATACTGCTCGAAGATGTCGACGGCATCATCGTCGTCGACATCTGCCTGCGTATCGAAGGCGTTCTTGAACCAGTTTAGCGACTCGCCGGCCGACTGCGTCACCCCCAGCGTAATCCACTTGTCGCGCAGGCAGTAGTGCCAGCACAAGGTCCGGTTCTGTGGATCGGCCAGCGGCCTCTCTGAGCAGACGGAGATCACGCCGGCCGTGCCGATGATGAGCGTGACCTGTCCAGGGTGGATCATGCCGGCGCCCAGCGCAGAGGCCGAATTATCCGAGCTGCCATTAGCCACCGGCGTGCCCGGCCTGATGCCGGTGAGCTCCGCCGCTTCTCGTGTCACGTGCCCGACAATTTCATCTGAAGGGCCTACTTCCGGAAAGAGCGAGCGAGGGAAGCCGAAGAACTCGAACAGACGATCGGACCAGGCTCGCTTTTCCACGTCAAACAATAGGGTGCCGCTGGCCTCCGAGTAGTCGGTCACCATCTGGCCGGTGAGTGTGAACTTGATGAAGTCCTTGGCTACCAAGACCCGCGTCACTCGGCGCCAGATATCGGGCTGATGAAGTTTGACCCATTTCATGTGCGGCGCGGTGTAAGTGGTCGTGGCGAAGTTACGCGTTTCTTGGAAGACCAGGTCCTTGGCCTCATCATCCTCGTTGATGCGGTCGACGATGTCGCTTGAGCGCTGATCCATCCAGGTGATGGCCGGCCGCAGAATCTCGTCGTTCCCGTCCAGGTAGACCTGCGTATGCATCTGCCCGCAGATACCAATGCCGGCAACGCCGTCGAATGCCGCTGGGTGCTGGTCCTTCAAGCGCCGGCAGGCTGTGATGAAGCCCTCCCACCAGGCTTCCGGATCCTGCTCGGCATAACCCGGTTGAGGAGACTGAATCGGGTATTCGCGGTATTCAGAGCCTACCAACTGGCCGGCCTCCGTCAGCAGCGCGACCTTCAGGCCGGTGGTACCGAGATCGATGCTCAGGAATGTACTCATGCCGTCACCCTTCGTTCTCGATATTGCTGGGTCACGTGATTCACGACCATCACTGAGATGAGGATGATGCCCCAGATCGCCAGAGTCAGGAAGTTACTGATCTGCAGGAGGTTGAGGCCACTGGAGACGAGCTGCAGGATGATGAGCGCGATGACGAGATCAGACACCTTGCCGAAGCCGCCGGCGGCACTGGTTCCCCCGAGCACCGATGCCAGAACCGTCAGCAGTAGATAGGACTCGCCGTAGTCGGCCTTGGCTGAGTTGAAGCGGGAGATCATGATGATGGCCGCGATGCCGGCGTACAGGCCCGAAATCAGATACGTCTTCATCAGGACGGCCGCGTTGTTGACGCCGGCGAAATAGCAGGCCGTGGGGTTGGAGCCAATCATGTAGATGTTCACACCCAGGCGAGTGCGGTTCAGCAGCAGGGCCATCACAGCGGCACATACGATGAAGATGATCATCGGCGTGGGGATACCTAGGACGACGCCGTTGCCGATGAAGCGCACCGGCTCCGGAAGACCGGAGATGACGTAGCCTTTGGTGACTACGATGGCGACGCCGTTCAACAGAGTCATCGTGCCCAGGGTAGCCAGGATCGGGGAGACATCGACGATGGCGATCAGGGCGCCGTTCAGCAAGCCGATGATGACTGAAGTCAGTAGCCCCGCTGCGATGGCCAGAACAACGAGGGCCATTGTCTCGGCGCCGGCTGTCTCAGGTGTGACATATCGGGTCAGGATGAGGGCTGTGACGATACCGCACAGGTTGGCCGAAGCGATAATCGAGAGATTGATGCCCGCCGTCAACATCGTTATCATCATGGCCAGAGACAGGATGCCCAGCTCCGGTAGCTGGAAGGCCATGGACTGCAGATTCCCGATTGTGACGAATTGGCTGCCGTTCAGGAGCCACATCAGGAGCAGCACGCCCACCATTACCAGGCCTAGGGTGAGGGATTCGGAATACTCGCGACTAAACATGTTACCTCCCGCCTCACTCGGCTTCCACGGCAATCATTCTCCGCTCTCTCTGGCGGCGCCGGTAGGCACTGGCGCTTACGCTAATGATGATGATCAACCCGATGAACACGTTGTACCAGAACGAGGGGACACGCATCATGGTCAGCCCGTTGCTCATGACGGCAATCAGGGCCACGCCGAGCATCGTGCCTAGCAGGGTCCCGGTGCCGCCGAACAGACTCGCGCCGCCCAAGACCACCGCTGCCAGCACGTCCAGTTCTTTTCCCACGATAGAGTTCGGGGCGACGGTCTGCACCAGCAGCGCCTGGATCACACCGGCAATCCCCGCCAGGAAGCCCATGAAAGCGTAGACAAACATCTGCAGCCGGAAAATATTGAAACCCACCCGGGCGGCCGAGTCTGGGTTGCCTCCCATGGCATACAGCCCCCGACCCAAAGTCGTATAGCGCAGAATCACCCACGCCATGATGAGAATCGCGAGCCAGATCAAAGTGATGGTGCTTAGTCCGTACTGGACCCCCGCTTCGTTCGTGAGCGTCAATACTCTCCTGTCTGCGAATTCCCGAAACCAAGTGGGAAACCCGTAGATCCATTTACCACCCGACAGGACTGTCAGTACTCCATAGAAGATGTTCAGCGTGGCGATGGTCGTGATGATGCTGTGGATGTTGAAGACGTAGATGATAACAGCGTTGATCAGTCCCAACGCAACGCCTACACTGCACGCGATTAGGAACGCGGTGAGCATATTGCCGCCGTACTGGATCGTGGCGATAGCCATGACGTACATGGCGACGGTTGCCACGGCCGTGAATGAAATGTCAATGCCCCCCGAAATTAAAACGAAGAGCACACCGATGGCGAGAATACCCAGGAATGAATAACTCTTTAGCAGGTCAAACAGGTTCTCTAAAGTTAGGAAACTGGCGTTCTGTGACGTAATGATGATGGAAAAGAGAACGATTACGAGGAAGACATAAGTCTCGTGACGCCTCAACCATTTCTTCATAGCCTAAATCCTCTATGCTACCATGGTAACTACTCAGGCACTTTGTGTCTACACAAGAAGGGGTTTCTCAACTGCGAGGGCGGTAACGTGAGTAGTTACCTGCCAGGTATATTGCGTCCTGAACTTCGTCGACTGTGGCCTGCTGCGGGTCATATTCGGCGATGAACCGGCCCTTGTGCATCACGATAACGCGGTTGCAGTTCTGGAGTACTTCCGGTACCTCGTCAGAGATGAGGATGATGGCGATGCCTTGCTTGGCCAGCTCGCGGATGATGTCGTGAATGGCACGCTTGGCAGCCACGTCAATGCCTATCGTTGGGCCGTCGAGGATCAGAATATCTGGGTCGGTGGCCAACCATTTGGCCAGCACGACCCGTTGTTGATTCCCGCCTGAAAGGTTCTGAGCCGGAGAACCCGCTGACGGAACCATAATGGAGAGCTCCTCGATCCAGTTGTGAATAGTCGCTTGCGTCGCATTAAGGTCAATTAGCCCGAACTCGTTCAATAGCTTCTTGAGGATTGTGATCACGATGTTCTTGCCGATTGATTGCTTCATGATGAGTCCCTGTTCCAGCCGGTTCTCTGGGACGTAGCCGATGCCCAGTCCGATCGCTTCCTGGATAGAGTTTAGGTGCGTCGGCCGGCCCCGAACCAGAATCTCGCCGGCCTCGGGCGGGTTGGCGCCGAAGAGGGCGAGGGCCAGCTCCGTGCGCCCTGAACCCAACAGGCCCGTGATGCCCAGAATCTCCCCGCGATGGAGTTGGAAGCTAATATCCTGGAAGTTCCCTCGCTTCGACAGATTTCTCGCTTCAAGGAGAACGTCGTCGTTTTGCCCTTCGGCGACGTATTGGGTGTACTCGACTCTCTTACCCGTCATGAGCATGGTGAGCTTTTCGTCGTCCAATTCCTGGCTGGAGAAAGTGCCGACCTTCTCACCATCGCGCAAAACGGTGACCCTTTCTGCAATTTGAAGAACCTCATCGAGTTTGTGGCTGACGAACAAGGTTGCGATGCCCTTGGACTGCATGTCGTGCACTACGGCTAGAAGTGAATCGACTTCTTTCCTGGTCAGAGAGGCCGTTGGCTCGTCCATGATCATCAGGCGTACATCGCGGGTCAAGGCCCGACAGATGGCGACGAGTTGCTGGTCGGCAATCAAAATATCGGCTAACAGCTCGTCCAGCGACAGCTCCACGCCGATGCGGTCCATTGCCTCTTCAGCAATGTGCTGGACATCGCGCCAATTCACGAACCGATTGCCTCGAGCAACGATCTGACTCAGGGCGATGTTTTCGGCTACGGGCAGGTTCGGAAAGAGGGATAGATCTTGATAGATGACTTCGATCCCTCTGTGGATGGCATCGATGGCGCCGTAGTCGAGAAAGCGCTCGCCCTTGATTTCAATCTGGGCGCCCTCGTCTGGCCGCACTGCGCCAGAGATGATTTTGATGAGCGTTGATTTTCCGGACCCGTTTTCACCAACTAGACAGTGGATCTCGCCCTTGTTGATCTCAAAATCAACTGCATCCAGCGCCTGGACGCCGACATATCGCTTGCTGACGTTCTGCATCGAAAGGAATGGTTGTGTCATGTTCGTACCGACCCCTGACAATGAACACGGGCCTCCCCGTCTGACACAGAGAGGCCCGTGTTTGTGCTCCGCATGCTTGTTTGTGCTCCGCATGCTCGTTTGTGCTCCGTAGGCTCTAGAATCCCAAGTCGTCGACATTATCAGCCGTGATATCGAGCATGGCGTCGACTTTGGCGATGTTGCCATCTAGGTGGATCTCCCCAATCTCGGGGATCTCCATCCCGTTCTGGATCTCCTTGCCGTCCAGCATCTGTTGGGCCATCCAGACTAGGCCATAGCCGGCATCCTTGGGGTCCCAGAGGATACCGTGATCAAGACAGCCATTCTTGAGATAAGGCGCGGCATGGCTCGGAATCACCGTGCCAACGACGGAAATCTTGTCGCACAAGCCCTTTTCCTGAAGCGCCTGTGCTGCTCCTGGCGGTCCAAGGCTGCCAAAACCGACCAGACCCTTCAAGTCGGGGTAGGCCTTGAGCAGCTCAAGCATCTTCTGCCTGGACAGTTCCTGATCCTCTCCACAGGGGATTCTCTCGGTGACGAGCTCCAGGTCAGGATACTCTTGCTCGACGTGTTTCAGGCCTTCGTCAGCCCAGAGATTGTGGAGCGGCACGGTCAACGAGCCGACATAAATGGCGAATTGCCCGGAATCGCCCGTGTTTTCAACCAGCTTGTCCCAGTGGTGCTGGCCAAACTTGACGTTGTCGATGAGCTCGAGGTCGTAGTCGTTGCCCACTTGATCGGGCGATTCGTGGGTTAGAACGACGATCCCCTTCTCCTTGGCTTTCGCAAATACGGGCTCCAGGGACTTGGCGTCATTGGGGACCACGGCGATGGCGTCCACGCCTTTGCTGATGAGGTCCTCAATCACTTTGGCTTGCTGGGCGGGGTCGGCATCGGCCGGACCCACCTGATAGGCGTTTACGCCCAGTTCCCCGGCGGCTTGCTTGACACCTTCCTCCAGGCGGTTGAACCAGGGAATGCCGGTGATCTTGACGACGACGGCGATTTCGTACTCCTCCGCTGGTTCTTCCGCTGCCGGCTGTTGTGCGGGGACGGCGCAGCTTACGGCCAGGAAGGAAGCGAGGGCCACAGCTAAAGTGATTAGGAACAGCGTTGTTCTGCGGGTCATCTCTAACTCCTCCTTAGTTATTCAGACGTCATTCGGATGTATGCGCAAGCCGGGCCGGCTTACGCAAGCGTGAATCTCTTATTGAGATAGTGTAGCAGCTGGTCGTTGGCGTGTCAAATCAAGGTTCAGAAACTGGCGGCCGGATACCGCATGATTGATTGGGGAATCGCTGTGTGAGCCTTTCCTGCAGCAGTTCTAAATTTGGCTCAAGAAGATGCGCTCAGCTACCCTTGCGAAGGTTGAGAGTAGCCGTGGCAAGAGGCCGATTTTCGACTGGCGAGGGGTCTTTCAACCCGAATGCGATTGGCAACCCTTCGCAAGGGTCCCCACTACCTGAACGGTTACCTCAAATGTTCGGCAAGGTCTCCGACCGCAGCCGTTGGATCTTTGGGCTCGGTCGGAGACCTTCGCCCAACGAAGGTTTGTGAGCGGTCTCGCAGCCGAATCACCGTCGGTTATCGCGTGTCATTTCGCTGCGGGGGCACTTCACAACCTTCGCAAGGGTCGAATTTGGAATTCCCGCTTTCCCACAACAATTCTAATTATGGCGGTCAGCATGCTGAGTAGTGGGCGTATCGAAGCGTGCTGACCGCACAAGAAGCACACTTCGATACGGCTGACGCCTACTCAGTATGCTTCTTGTGCGGCCAGCACCCAAATTCGCGCCATAATTAGAATTGCTGGCTTTCCTACCAATTGTTTGTCAAGGTCTATCACCTGTGCTATACTAAACCGGTCTGGAGAAATTGGCAACTGTGGAAGCCTGCCGGCTCCATTCTTTGAAAAGTAGCACCTATTCAGGCTACTGCCCGGCTACTGCCCGGCTACCGCCCTCGCAGTTGAGAAACCCCTTCTTGTGTGGGCACGAAGTGCTTGAGTAGCTACGAGAAGTGTGAGAACAGGAGGCCTCGTTCGTGTTTGACATCGTTGGCAAGCGCTATTGGTATTTCGGCTTTTCAGCTTTGATCGTCATCCCAGGGCTGATTGCATTATTCGCGTTTGGGTTGCCGTTGGCAATTGACTTCACCGGCGGTTCACTGCTGCAGCTTGAATTCAGTCAATCGGTTGGCATAAGCACCGCGCAGATAAAGACGATCTACGCGACGAACGCCCCTGAACTCGACGATCCTCTCGTTCAGACATCGGGTGAGCGCGGTCTGCTGGTTCGATCTAAGTCGATGGATGTCGAGACGAAGAACGCGATTGAGGCCGATATTCGAGACGAATACGGCGATTTCACTGAGTTGCGGTTCGAGTCTGTTGGCCCTTCGGTTGGGGCACAGGTCGCTAACCGTGCTTCAGTGGCCGTGGCACTGGCGGCGGCAGGGATTCTACTATACATTGCCTGGGCTTTCCGGCACGTTCCGAACCCGTTCCGCTACGCCGTATGTGCCATCATCGCCATGTTGCACGATGTTGGGGTGGTCGTCGGGCTGGCTGCCATTTTTGGTCGTGTCTTCGGCTGGGAGGTTGATGCCCTGTTTCTCACGGCGCTTCTGACGGTGATCGGCTTCTCGGTGCATGACTCAATCGTCGTCTTCGACCGAATTCGGGAGAACATCGGCCGCCACCGGGGCGATAGCTTCGAGAACATCGTGAATCACAGTATTATTCAAACGTTGGACCGCTCAATCAACACGCAGTTGACCGTGGTGTTCGCTCTGACTGCATTAGCTCTCTTCGGTGGTATCACCATTCGCCACTTCGTCGTCTGGTTGCTCATCGGTATTGTGAGTGGGACCTATTCGTCGATCTTCAATGCGTCGCCCTTGCTTGTCGCGTGGGAGAACGGTGAGTTGACCGGGTGGTTCCGGCGTTGGCGCGGACAGCAGGTGCCGGCGTAGCTCAGTGAACCGCAGGTGCTACGCAGTAGACTGTTCACTGTTCACCGAATACTGGCTTGACAATGTTAAATTCGGTTCAGAAACAGCCTTTTGCTCGCCGAAGGTCTCCTGACCGAGGCGAATGGGGCCCTTCGTCAGGTTCAGGACGCCGCTCGGTCAGGAGACCTTCGCCCAGCACGCCAGGCAATTTAACATTGTCAAGCTGATAACGGATACACAAGGGGCGGGGACCGCAATCGACACTCCCGCCCTGTTTTCTTGTCGAGTGTTTGCTGATGGCAGATTGGTGGAAAGAAGGAGCGTTTAGCGAGCCCAATGCTGCTCCCGAGGATGTGGGGCGGTCAGCCGGCCGAGCCGCGACGCTACCCGGCCGCGAGAGAGAAACGGTGCGCGGCGGTTATTGGCGGAGTGTGGTCGTTCTTATCGCGTTAGCTGTCCTCGCCGTCGCGGTCCGTGGACTTGACATGTGGCGGGGTCAACAACAAGCATCGGTGCAACAACGCGACGCACTGCGACGCATGATGGCTCAGGAGCTGGAAGCCTGCCGGTTGGGTAACGCCGAGGCCTACTCGGCGCTTCTGGACCCGGCGGCCAGTCAGCAATGGCGCGCTAAGCAAATCCAGGCGCTGACTGTGGTATCGTCTCCGCCGTCGAATGAGGACCCGCCCATCATTGAGCGGTGGCGATTTCAGAGCAACGCGGCGATGGTGGACGTGCGGTTCATGGGACCGCCCGCTATCCGCGAGACACGCTTCTATCGCCTCGTAGACGGTACCTGGCGTCGCACGTCGCCTATCTCTGCGTTCTGGGGTGATCGGCAGGATGCCGGCGCCCCGGGTATTCACTTCATCTACCGCGAGGCGGATGCTGAGGCCGTGGAAGGCGCTATCGAGACGCTTCGGACCACGTATCAGCAGGGCGCGCTGTCTGTGTTGGCCGGCGATCGTCTGACCATCGAAATCGTACCCGACGACCTCATCGAGTACGACTCACAGGACCATCGACTCATCCTCCCGTCGCCGCGCTTGAGCCCGCGCCTGGCCTCAATGCCGGACAGCGTGCCCATCCTGTGGCGCTTGGCGCACCCGGTGGCCGATCGGTTGTTAGACCCGGCGGATGCGGCGCGGTACCGTTACCTCGATAGCACGCAGATGTTCCAAGACCATCTACGATATTGGGTGCTCCGTTGGCAAGCGCCGTTTCCTGAACGTTGGCAGAGGCAGATGCTCGACACGTTGCGCACGGCCAGTGAAGAGGATCGACTGATTCAGCTCCGCGCCATTGACCTATTTTCGGCCGACCGCGCGCAATCATACCTCGCCTACTACGAAGCGCTTGTGATGACTGAATATGTCGCCGAGGAGTACGGCTCCCGTAAGCTACGCGCCTTGGAGCAGGCGCTCGGGCAAGCCCCCGCTTGGGATCGAGCCATTGCGGCTACGCTTGGCATCGACAACGCCGGCTTCGAACACGACTGGCGGGCTTTTCTAGACACTAAGCTAACGCCGTCTCCACCACGGCCTCCCGAATTAACTCCGACTCCAAGCATGTAGAACTGTGAAAGTAAGCGTTCAGGTGACCGGCACTTCCAAATCGATTTTCAACGATAGGTGGCTGTGCTGACCCTCGTGTGCTCGTTCTTGGGCCGATTTCGCAAGTGCCGGTCACCTTATACGTCTGTTTTCAAGACCACCTGAACGGTTACCATCGTGTGTTGATCCGGGTCTCTGAAACCGTTACGGCCTCACGTGGTTCTTCATAACCAAAGGCACCAAAACTTGGTTGAGTGACGGCGACACCGTGGTTGGTGTTGCTGTTGGTGTTTGGGTCAGAGTGGTCGTGTTCGTCGGCGTCTTTGTCGCCGTGGGTGTCATCGTGCTGGTGGGCGTTGTAGGTGCGGTCGCCGTCGAGGTCGGTGTCGCTGTGTCAGTGACGGTGCTGGTTGCGGTGGGGGGTGCCGTTGTGCTCGTTTCGACGCTGATCGTCCCGTCGGTCGAGTCTGCCGTTATTGTCTCTGCATCGCGATTCGCCAAGAGAATATGGGTGAATGCCAGTGGGCTTGTGCCGGCGCTGTCGGCCCGCACTGTCATGGTGATCAGGTCTCCGCCGGCACTGACGGGTTCTGCGCTTCCCAATAGCGCAACAGCGAAATCGATCGTGCGGGCTTCGTTGTCTACGTGATTGGTGGCCACGAAGTGCTGCTGGCCCGTGAACAACGACCCCAGGTACACTTGTATTCCGGGCAGATCGGGGTTTGCATCACTGATCTGAATCACGGAGGACTCAAAGGCCAGCTTGATCTCGAAGGCATACACGTCTACCGGATTCTCGATCTCGACTTGCAGGTCACGCGTGTCGTCGACAGACATCTCCACGTGTGGAGGCGCAATGGCAACGACCGGTGTCGGTGTCTCTAGGGCCGGGTCTTCGAGGTGAAATCTGCTGGCTTCTGAGGGTGCTGTGAGCAGACTGAGTCGGGTGATGAGCAGAAAAGCGAGAGCGCAAAGCGGAATGTGACATTGTCAAGCTACTCAGGCACTTCGTGCCTACACAAGAATAGTCCGGGAAAAGATGGGGGTGTGGGGGGCGGCCGCCCCCCACACCCCCATCTTTTCCGTATTTCTCAACACTGAGTTGATTACGGCGGATGGAAGGTGGGGGCGTTGGAAGTTCAAGCGGCTGTTGCGAAAATTGGGAAGTATGCGACGCGCGAGAGCGGTGATACCGTGGAAATGATCGAGAGGCCGCATGGTGGCCTCTCGTTGGTTATGGCCGATGGTCAGCGCTCTGGCCGTTCGGCCAAGAACATCAGCAATGCGGTGGTCCGCAAGGCGATTGCGCTGTTGGCGGAGGGGGTCCGGGACGGCGCCGCCGCTCGCGCGACGCAGGACTATTTGTACACTTATCGCCAGGGCAAGGTCCAGGCGACGCTCAATATTCTGTCTGTCGATCTGCAGACGCAGACAATCGTAATGTCTCGCAACAGTCGCTGTCCGGTGGTGGTAGCGACGCCGGCCGGCCTCCAGCTTCTGGACGAACTATCGAGGCCTGTTGGCGTGCATCGAGGGACTAAGCCCATAATTCACGAGTGGCCCATCACCCTCTGGACGTACGTCGTAGCCTATACGGATGGTATTGCGATGGCCGGCGAGCGGTCGGCGGATGGCCCGTTGGACGTTCCAAAGTTGGTTGATGAGCTCCTCGATGGCGACCCCGAGGAGTCGGAGCGTGCTGGCGACGAGGCCGACGTCCGGCAGCGCCGACCTGACGCGAAAACGCTGGCCGATGCCGTTCTGTACCGCGCCTTGGCCCTGGACGCTGGCCGGCCGCGGGATGATATGACCGTGGTCGTACTGGCGGTTCTCCCCCGGACGCGCGATGACGATGTGCGTCACCTGACGGTCCGCTTTCCCATGCCCGACGTCGTGCTATAGGTCGTCGCCATGTGAGGGGCCGCCGTTCTAGGCCTTGGTCCTGTGTGGCAATCTCTTGTGCGCAGGTGGAAGGAAAATGAATCAAGAGCTGTACCGGCAGCGGATTGCCGTAGTCGGACCCTGCGGCTCGGGTAAATCAACGCTGACGCGGCAACTGAAGGCCCGTGGCTTTCGCGTGCACGAGCCGGCCCAGGAGCATTCCGGTGTGCCCGACATGTGGCAGCGGCTCACAGATCCCGATGTCCTCATCTACCTGGACGCTGAGTTGTCCACGATCGCTCAGCGTCGTCGCATTCAGTGGGGGCAGGGCTACCTGGACAAGCTCAATCGCCGGCTGCGGCACGCTCGCCGACATGCCCATCTGTACCTGCCGACGGATGGACTCACGCCGGCCGAGATCCTCGACCGCGTCGAGCACTTCCTGCAGGGATCGCGAACCGTTAACAGTCAACAGTGAACGGTGAGCAGTAAACGGTCGCTCTAATTGGGTAAGTGTGAGTGTTTGACTTTCATGCACCCCTGGGTTATAATCCTCGATCGTTGACCATCTAGTGACTACCTTGACAATGTTAAATTCGGTTTAGAAACAGCCTTTTGCTCGCCGAAGGTCTCCTGACCGAGGCGAATGGGGCTCGGTCAGGAGACCTTCGCCCAGCACGCCGGATAATTTAACATTGTCAAGCTACTCGGGCACTTGGTGTCTATACAAGAATAGACCGGAAAAGATGGGGGTGTGGGAGGCGGCCGCCCCCACCGATCCTACTTTTCCGCATTGGAGGCCTACGAACTTTCATGCAACGTCGACAGAACTACTTGCTCCTTTTCATCATCACCCTAACAGTTGTTGCCGTCTTCCTCGATCTTCCGACGAGTACGGTACAAGCTGTCTCCGATACGACGGGCATTCCGCTTGCTCGTGCGCGGGATGCCGTGTCAAATCTTCTCGTGTGGCAGTCACCTGAGCCCGAGAACCGCGTAATCGAGATTCGCCAGGGCCTGGATCTGCAGGGGGGATTGCAGGTTCTGCTCCAGGCTGACATGCCAGACGGACAGGTTCCCGACCCTGAGAGCATACGGGCGGTTCGAACGATTATTGAAAATCGTATCAACAGCTTGGGTGTGTCCGAGCCCTTGATTCAGTTGCAGGGTGAGGACAAAATCGTCGTTGAGCTACCGGGTATCGAAGACCCGGAGCGCGCAATCCAGACATTTGGTGAAACGGGCCGGCTGGAGATTGTCGGAGCCGGCTCGACATTCTTGCCACCGCGCGGGACGCAGGGGTACGAGGAAAAGGGCGTCGTCCTCGAGACGAGCTACCCGGCGCTCGTCTCGGAACTCACACCGACGCCGGTGCCCACGACAACCATCACACCGACGGCGACCATGCCGGCTACTGCAACGTCGACATTGACGAATACGCCAACTCTAGAGGCGACGGAGACCATCACCGCCTCGACGACCGTGACGGCGACTCAGGAGGTCACGACGGCGACGGGTACCGAAGCCACGCCATCCCCGCCTCCGAATCCTTTTGCCGACCGCGAGTGGCCGACAGTCATCACCGGCGACATGCTGTCGTCTGCCCAGGTGATCTTCGATCCGGTGACCAACGAGCCGGCCGTCAGTTTTACGTTGAAATCCGAAGGGTCTGAGAGATTCTTCAAGTACACGAGCGATCACGTCGGCGAATTTCTGTCTATCGTGCTTGATGGTGAGGTCATTTCCTCGGCAACGATCCGCGAGCCAATTCGGGATCAGGGGCAGATCACGGGCAATTTCACGCGTGAGGAAGCACAGGGCCTGGTCATCCAGTTGAAGTATGGTGCACTACCTGTTCCGTTGAAGGTTGTGAACAATGTGACGGTTGGTCCAACGCTCGGTCAGGATTCGGTGGACCGCAGCCTCACAGCCGGCATCATCGGCCTAGCTGTGGTTATGGTTTTCATGTTCGTCTACTACCGGCTGCCCGGCCTGCTGGCTGACCTCGCGCTCCTCATCTACACTGCGGTCTCGTTGGCTATCTTCAAGCTCATCCCTGTTGTGCTGACGCTAGCCGGCATCGCCGGATTTATCTTATCGATCGGTATGGCGGTTGATGCCAACGTCCTCATCTTCGAGCGTTTGAAGGAGGAGTTACGTTTCGGACGGGCGCTGCGATCGGCTATCGATGTCGGCTGGGAGCGGGCCTGGCCTTCCATCCGCGATTCGAACTTCTCGACGCTGATCACGTGCGTAATCCTGTTCTGGTTCGGTAACCAGTTTGGGGCCACGGTTGTGAAAGGGTTCGCCTTAACGCTGGCCGTCGGTGTGTTGGTCAGCATGTTCACGGCCATCGTTGTGACGCGCACTTTCCTGCATGTGGTTCTGGAGACGGTTGGGGTCCGGCACCTGGGTTGGATTCTGCCAGACGCGGCGGAGTCGGCCGAGGCGGAAACCTCATTATGAACTTTGAGAAAATAATTCGGTAAGCCGACGCTGGCCCCCTCCCCCAAATCTAGGGAAGGGGAGCCGAATCTCCCCCTCTCCCAGCGTTGGGAGAGGGGGTCGGGGGGTGAGGGCCGTTGCCGGATGATTTTTCAACCTTCTTCATGGGATACTGCTCGGTATTTAGGGGCGCCGACGTCGGCGCCCCTTTTTGCTGGGGCGATGCAACTGTGATAGAATTACTTGTTGTTGGGTAGTCGTGTTATCCGCGGGGCGGGTTCATTGGACCGGTCCCTTGTTGGTATTGAATCGGGTGTGATTGGAGTATCGTGCAACGGGTAGACCTGTCCGGGATGCTGTCGCTGCTCGACAGCTTGGCGAGCTATCGGGATTTGGTGGCGCAACTGCGTGCCGGCGATGATCCCGAGACGTCGCTGCAGCCCATCGGGTTGGTGGAGGCGGCCCGGCCGTTCGTCGCGGCCGGCCTGCATCTTGACCTGGACCGCCCCTGTCTGGTCATCGCTCCTGGCACCGAGCGAGCCCAAGAGTACTATGAACAGCTTCAGACCTGGTCGCCGCATCCGGATCGCGTGCTCTTGTTCCCTGCGCCCCCGCATCTGCCCTACCAGCGTGTGCCTTATGACTCGCACGTCTTGAGCCAGCGTCTGCGAGCCCTATCGCGGTTGTATCTCCATCAAAGCGAGTCTCCGGCGCCCATTGTTGTCACCTCAGCCCGGGCCTTGGTGCATCGCACATTGCCTCCGTGGGACTTCGAGGCAGAGGTCAAGGTGTTGAAGAGAGGCGACTGGGTGGTTCTGAGTGATCTACTCGAGACGATGCATCGACTTGGGTATCGTCCGACGGCCATGGTTGATCAGCCGGGGGAGTTCAGCCATCGCGGTGGCATTGCGGATGTCTTCCCGCCGGCCGACGAGCGACCGCTGCGCCTCGAGTTTTTCGGCGATGAGGTCGAATCGTTGCGTCGCTTTGATCTGGATACCCAACGCTCTGAAGAGACTGTCGAGCAGGGTGTAGTGACGCCGGCTCACGAAGCCTTGCCCCTCCGTGGGCCGTTGGTGGCCCGCGAGCTACAAGCTGCGGATCTGTCCACCCTGCACCCGCTGGCACAGCGTGACTTCCGACAGTATTTGGAGAACCTGGCCGACGGTAACGCCTTCCCGGCGATTGGACTGTTCCAACCGTTGCTGCATCCTGAGGCGGCGACACTCGTGGATTACTTCCCCGCTGAGGGTTGCATCATCATCGATGACTGGGGGCAGGTCGACGCTATCGCTTCACAATTGGCCGAGCAAGCTGAGACACAGCGCGACGAGCAGGAGGCTGCCCATGAAATCCCACATGATTTTGAGGCCCCTCCGTACGCCTCTTGGGCGGACGACGTTCGCGATCGGCTCTTAGCACGCCGGCCCCTGGTGTTGGGCTACGACGATTGGTCTTCGGCGCAGCGACCGGCCGCTGCGCGGCACCCTTTGGCGACGCGGTTCAAGCCCAGCCCGAGGTACGGCGGCCAGCTCAAGGAGGCGGTGACCGAAACGGTAGACCTGATCGGAGAGGGACACGGCGTCGTCCAAGTGACACGTCAGGCGCCGCGCTTGGCCGATCTGTACGAAGACTGGGGTATCTACGTCAATCCACAAGAGACCGTCGAGGCCCCGCCCAAACCCGGCTCGATCCTCCTGCTGTATGGGCCGTTGAGTGAGGGTTGGAGCCTGACGCTCGGCGAAGGTGATGTGAGCAGATCGGTCGTTGTGCTGTCGGATGGTGAGCTCTTTGGGTGGCGGATTCCGAAGCGGCGCCGGCAGCCGCGCCGGCGGAAGGACACGGCAGACGCTTTCTTCGCCGACGTCGAAGTCGGTGACTACGTCGTACACATCGAGCATGGCATTGCCATCTACCGCGGCCTCATCAAGATGCAGGTCGGTGACTCCGAACGCGAGTATTTGGTCCTGGAGTACGATAAGGGCGACAAGCTCTACGTTCCCACGTATCAGGTCGATCGCGTGGCGCGCTACGTTGGCGTCGGAGATCGGTCGCCCCGGGTGACGCGTCTGGGAACCGCCGATTGGGAGCGGGTCAAGAAGAAGGCCAAGAAGGCCGTCGAGGACATTGCCAAAGAACTCCTGGAGCTTTACGCCGAGCGCGAGGTGGCGAAAGGGTACGCGTTCGGCCCAGACACATCATGGCAGGCGGCTCTGGAGGCCGCCTTCCCGCACGTCGAAACGGAAGATCAGATTGAGGCCATCGAGGACATCAAGCGCGACATGGAATCCGAGCGACCGATGGATCGGCTGCTGGTGGGCGACGTGGGCTTTGGTAAGACAGAAGTGGCTATTCGGGCGGCCTTCAAGGCCGTGATGGATGGCAAGCAGGTGGCCGTCCTCGTGCCGACGACCGTCCTGGCCCAACAGCACGACGCAACATTCGGGGAACGGCTCGAGCCGTTTCCTATCGTGGTGGAGATGCTGTCCCGGTTCCGCACATCGTCGGAGCAGACGGAGATCTTGAAGCATCTGAAACAGGGCGATGTCGATGTGGTCATCGGCACCCATCGACTGATCCAGAAGGATGTCGAGTTCAAAGACCTCGGCTTGCTCATCATAGACGAGGAGCATCGCTTCGGCGTGAAGGCTAAGGAGAAGCTCAAGCAGGTGCGCACGACGCTTGACGTGTTGTCGATGACGGCTACGCCAATTCCACGGACGCTTCACATGTCCTTGACTGGTGTTCGGGATATGAGTACCATCGACACGCCGCCGGGTGAACGTCTACCGATCACGACCCAAGTGACGGAGTGGGATGATGAGACGATCCGGCGGGCGGTTCTGCGTGAGCTGTCGCGGGGCGGCCAGGCGTTCTTCGTTCACAATCGGGTGGCAACCATTGATTACGCGGCTGAGCGCCTGCGCCGGCTCGTCCCGGAGGCCGAGCTTGCCGTCGCGCATGGCCAGATGAACGAGGATCGGCTGGCTGAGACGATGCTGGCCTTCGCCGGCGGCGTCATCGATGTGTTGGTATGTACTTCCATCATTGAAAGTGGTTTGGACATCCAGAATGCGAATACGTTGATTGTGGATCGCGCAGATATGTTTGGGTTGGCGCAGTTGTATCAACTGCGGGGCCGCGTCGGGCGTGGGGCCCAGCGTGCCTATGCCTATTTCCTGTACGGCAAGCACAAGGCCTTGCCAGAGGATGCCCGCAAGCGCCTGCAAACGCTGATGGAGGCGACAGACCTGGGCGCCGGCTTCCGCATCGCCATGCGGGACCTGGAGATTCGTGGGGCCGGCGACCTGCTGGGCTCGCGCCAGCACGGCCATATCAGTGCGGTCGGTTTTGACCTGTACACGCGTCTGCTGGCCCAGGCCGTCAAAGACCAGAAGGCGGACCGACCGGACAAGGACGGCGGAGCAGAAGCCGACGAGGAGCAGCCTGTCGATGCTGACTATGCTTTGTTGCCAACGGTCGATCTGCCGCTCGATGCGTATCTGCCGGAGGATTATGTTTCGGAAGACCACATCCGGCTGCGCCTGTATCGGCGGATGAGCGATGTGGGCGCCATGGGCGAGGTGATCGCCATGCAGCGCGAGCTGCGGGATCGGTTTGGCGATCTGCCGCCGGAAGCTGACAACCTGATCTTCTTGTTGCGGTTGAAGGTCTTGGCTGCGCGCGTCGGCGCCCAGTACGTCACGCGCGAGGGTAAGACCATTGTGATTAAGTTGGCTGACGCCGGGCCAAAAGAGCGAGCGGCCATCCTGCGCCGGTTCGACGGCCGACTGCGCGTAGGCCGTGATCAGGTCTGGATGCCCGTTGCCGGCGAGGACGGTCAATGGCGACACGATCTGGAGCAGGCGCTTGAGGATTTGGCCGAGTCAGTTGGCGGCTAGCAGTGACGACGCTGCCGGACGCAAAAACTTGGTTTCTGATCGAATTCAACAATGTCAAGGTAGAGAGAGAAAGGAATAACGAGTGACAGTTAAGATCGAGAATTGGCTGAACTTGCACCCGGGGTCGCGGATTTTGGGGCGTGTGATTGCGAAGATCCGGGGCCAGGTCGGTCGAGACGAAGCCGGCGATCTGGCATGTGGCGAGCACTATCGTAAGCTGCGCTCAAGCCAGAGCGGGAATTACACGTGCCCGGTCACGGGGTGCACCACGCGTATCGAAACAGAACTGGCCAGTTGAGAAAGGCGGAAAAGATGGGGGTGTGTGGGGCGACCGCCCCACACACCCCCATCTTTTCCGCCCCCCAATCTCTAATCTCCAGCTCCCCCCCCCCGTTCCGCCAGTATTCGCTGCACAAGCGCCTCCTCATCTTCTCGGGCCTTCACTTCCAGGTCGAGCCGAGCGTCCCGGATGGCCTCCAGAACGTCGCGATAGATTGGACCTGGCCTCACGCCCAGCTCTTCGAGGTAATGGCCGTCCAAGATAGGCTCTACGCATTGTAGCTCACGTTGGTATAGGTCTGTGCGTTCACGAACTTGTGGATCGTCAGTGGCGACCCACAGTAGGCACACGGCATCGGCGTCAAACTTCTCCAGGATGTGGTACACGTCGCTGCGGCGGAGGCCGGCCTGGTTGAGCCGTTCTTCAGCGGAGCGGAGCGCCGGCATCTGGCGCATCAGGGTGGCGATATCACGGCGAGTCTGCAGTCGTCTGACAATCTCTGCGATCTCTTGGGCTGTCAGCCGGTAGCACAACAGGGCGAGGTAGAGGGCTGGCCTGGGTTGGGTTGGGAGCTCTGGCGGAAGTGGTGAGCGGTCGGTCTTGGCGTTTGGGGGCCGGCAGCTCATTTGATACCAGCCGGCGATGTTTGCGCGCAGGTTCTGGAACTTCTCGGCAACCCACGCCTCGTACGTCAGCGCTGGGTGAATCGTCTGCAGGGCGCTCAGGTTGTGCAGCCACCCCAACACCCGCTCGGGCTCTTTTTCCTCGAAGGTCGAGAACAACTCGTGCCGGACGCGGTCACCGCTGACGCGATCCAGTAGGTCAACGGCGTCGTCGATTAGTTCGCGGGTCCGCGATTCAATTTCGAAATCGAGACGCTCTGCCAGCCGGGCAGCCCGCAGGATCCGGGTGGGGTCTTCGACGAAACTCAGATTGTGCAGCACGCGAATCAGGCCCCGCTGCAGATCGGCTTCGCCGCCGAAGAAGTCCAGCAGTTCGCCATAGCGATCCAGGTTCAGGCTGATGGCCATGGTGTTGATGGTGAAATCTCGACGCCGCAGATCGCTCTTGATCGATCCGCGCTCAACACTCGGAAGGGCCGTCGGGCGTTCATAGAACTCTGTCCGCGCTGCGACGAAGTCCAGAGCATCGGGTACGCCGGCCTGGTTGGACCAGTCATCGGGCAGGATCCACTTGGCTGTGCCAAACCTGAAATGGCTCGTCACACGTCCACCCTGCTCACGTTGCAGCGACCGCGCCAGGCCGATGGCATCACCGTCCACCACGAGGTCGATATCGGGGCCGCGTTCGACACCCAGGAGCAGGTCGCGCACGAACCCGCCGACGATGTACAACTGATCATCGTGCCGGTCGGCGGTTGCGCTGGCCAGGTCCAGCAATTCTAACAGGGCCGGCGACAACGCTGACTGCAGACGGGCTTTGATTTCGGCGGCGCGGTCGACGCGGTCTGGCTGTCCCCACAGCTTGAGGAGGTCGGTTCGGGTCACGATACCGATCATGTCGCCATCGTCCACTACCGGCACCTGGCCAACGTCGTACTCCATCATGAGCTTCTGCAGCTCTTCGACCGAGGCCTGGGGCGAGAGGCTCACCGCACCTTTGTGCATGTACGTTTCAATGGGCGCGCTATCGAGGCCGTGATGCATAGCGCGGTCGACTTCTCGCCGAGTCAAGATCCCTAGCACTTCGCCGTCGCGAACGACGGGGTAACCTTCGTGCCCATAGCGGCGCATCGTCTCGGCGGCCTCTGCCACCGTCGTGTCAGGGTCGACGGTGCGTACGGCGCCGTGCGACATGATCTCTTCTACAGTGATCAGCGGCTGGATATACTTGTCCAGGAACTGCAGCAAACGTTGGTGCGTTTCTTCGATGCTCAGGTCCTGGATCATCGCCGCCGCGGCGCGGTCGTGCCCACCACCGCCGAAGGCTGTCGCAATGCGGCCGACGGGCACCGCATCGGTCGCGCTCCGCGTAACCAGTTGGACGTGTTCCTCCAAGTCGACGATGACGAAGAGGGCGGCCGGCTCCAGCAGGTTGCGGATCTTGTGGGCGACGGTTGATAGTTCGTCTTTGAAGTCCGGGGCTTTTGCAGTAGCCATGACGATGACGTGGCCGGCAAACTTGTGTGTCTCGGCGTTCTCGACCAGGCGGTCGTACAGGTCTCGCTGAGCGGCAGACAGTGGGTGATGGAGGAAGTCGGCTGCGACTTCGAGGTTGGCGCCCTGTTCCATGAGCCAGGCGGCCGCCTGGAGATCGCGCGGCGTCGTGCCGGCGTAGGCGAGGGAGCCCGTGTCCTCGTAGATGCCGAGTAACAGCAGCGTAGCTTCGATGGGCGTGAGTTCGATGTTGCGGCGGCACGCTTCCTCGACAAGGAGCGTAGCGCAGGCGCCGGTCTTGCTGCCCCAGTAGCCCCCTTGCTCCACGTCGTCCCGGCTCAGCGCGTGGTGGTCGATGATCTGGATCCGTGTCTCGCGCCCCATGCCGCGTGGGTATTGGGCAGACTGTGTGTCCACCAGCGTGGCCCAATCGATTTGCCTTCGAGGGAGCGTGCCTGGTTCGATGAAGGGCAGTTGGCCGCCGTAAATCGTAAGGAAATCGGTGACGTTGCGGTTCAGCCGGCGTGGCAGCACCGGCACAGCGTCCGGCATCAGCAGCGCGGCTCCCAGCAGCGATGCCAGTGCATCGAAGTCGGCGTGCTCGTGACTTAGAATGACATGCATAGGATTCGTGTCCGGCCCAATTCGCACCCAAATCGGGAAAAAGCAACAAAGGCGGCGTTGGATGCGGAGTTGATTGTGGTAGAATGACTGTAATAGGTGAATTATATCACAAATAGGGGCTTCCGGGGAAATAAACCCCCTGAATCGGCCTGTTTTCCTTTTGTCCTGGGCCAAATTGCATTTGTTCATACTTTCTGGTATAATCCAAACAGCCTTCCCAGAGCGACCTCGGCCGGGGTTCTTGAGATACCACGCCGGCTGAGGTTGAGGCCTACATACATGCCCATCGTTTGTATGTTTGACAATTGTGCTTCGTTGTGCTACCATCACCCGTCTTCAGTAACATTATCATTTGACTTGGCACGCCATGCAGATAATCTTGCCCGGACATCCTCGCCTGAGTGATGTTTCTCTCGCGTAACCGTTCAGGAGGTATCAGGACTAGCATCCCGAGTAGCGCGAAACGACGTCCTGAGCCCCTCGATAAACTCGGGACAGGCTTTGACGAAGGGCGACGTTGAGCGCGTATCGAGGGGTGCGGGTTTGCGACGGTTCTTCGCACAAGCCGCACCCCCTTCGACTGGGCTCAGGACGTCGCTTCGATACGACCTCGGCTTCGCCTCGGTCTACTCAGGCGGCGTCCTGAGCCTGTCGAAGGGCCTGTCGAA
>JAANWY010000275.1 GCA_018263655.1 Anaerolineales bacterium
GAGCGGCGTCCTGAGCCTGACGAAGGGCCCCATTCGCCTCGGTCAGGAGACCTTCGGCGAGCAAAAGGCTGTTTCTGAACCGAATTTAACATTGTCAAGTTAGTCACGTAGTCATTGTCAGCACGCTCGCTATTGCGTCACTCATCATTCAGAAGACACAAGTGGACATCAGTTTCTTGCTTAGGGGGCTCATCATTGGCTTCTCGATTGCTGCGCCTGTCGGGCCAATTGGTGTGTTGTGTATACGCCGTACGTTGGCCGAAGGGCGCGTCTCCGGCCTCATCTCTGGTCTGGGGGCCGCTACGGCTGACGCAATTTATGGTTGCATCGCCGGATTCGGGTTGACGTTCATTTCAAGCATCCTGATCAGTCAACAAGTGTGGCTCCGTGTTGTGGGCGGTGCATTTCTCTGTTATCTAGGCCTCAGGACCTTCCTGTCTAGCCCTACAGAGCAAGCGGCTTCAGCTGCGGCTTCAGCTGCGGCCTCAGCCAAGGGAAATGGCCTTGCTGGTGCTTTTGCCTCAACGTTTTTCCTCACGCTCACCAATCCCATGACAATTCTCTCTTTCGCGGCGATATTTGCCGGGTTGGGGGTAGTAAGCGCAGGCGGGAACTATGTGTCTGCAGGAGTACTAGTCTTGGGTGTTTTCATAGGCTCAGCCCTGTGGTGGTTCATCTTGAGCGGGGGCGTTGGTGTATTTCGGGAAAAGTTCACCCCTCTCGGGTTGCAGTGGGTTAACAGAATTTCAGGCTCAATCATCATAGGGCTCGGTCTGTTGGCCCTCTTGAGTTTGATATGATGAGAGTGCGACTAGAAGACTACTCGACTAAAGCCATGAGCGTCTGGAATGGCCTGTCCGCGAATCGTCTGCTTGTCGACGTGTCGCTTTGGTCGGGCGATTTGGCTCATCTGGGTGACGCCGTTAAGCGACTGGATCCTTACGTGGACGGCTTTCACGTAGACGTCGCAGATGCGCATTTTGCCCCCCAATTGCTGTTCTTCCCCGACATCGTGGCTGCGCTGCGTCCGCTGACGGCCAAGCCGTTTCACGTACATCTGATGGTCGATGATCCCACCTGCTTGATTGACGATTTCGCGGATGCCGGCGCCGATCTGATCACCATCCACTACGAGATTGGTGACAGGGTGCCGGCTGCCCTCGAAAGAATTCGGGGGCATGAGCTGGCCGCTGGGCTAGCGTTCCAACTCGATACGCTACCGGAGGCCATTGTGTCATACCTGGATCAGATCGATCTGGTGGTCATGATGGGCACGGAACTTGGCATCAAGGGGGTCGGGCTCTCGGAGCAGGCCGTCCCCCGGCTGAGGGGGATGCGGAGGCTGTTAGCCGAGCACGGCGCCATGGACCGAATCAAGATCGAAGCCGATGGCGGCCTGCGCACGCACACGGTTCCCGATCTGCGGGCAGCCGGCGCCGACGCTATCTCGCCAGGATCGTTGATATTCAAGAGCGACAACCTGGCTGACACCTTCGAGTGGCTCTGGTCGCTGCCTGGACCGGCAGACATCGCCGGGTGAATGGGCGCGACGATGCTTATCGCCATGGCCGGCTTGCCGGCAACCGGCAAAAGCACCATCGCGCAGGCGTTGGCGGAGGAATTGCCGGCCGTTATCCTGAACAAGGACGAGGTTCGCGCTGCTCTTTTCCCACCGTCAGAGATAGAGTACTCGACGCAGCAGGACGACTTCTGCCTGGACATCATGTTGCAAGTTGCCGAATACATGCTGCGCAAGGATCGAGACAAAATCGTGATCCTGGATGGGCGAACCTTCTCACGGCGCTATCAGATCGATCAGGTGGCCGAGGTTGCACGGAAGCTCAAGGTTCCGCTGCGCATCATCGAGTGTGTCTGTTCCGACGAAACCGCCAGGCGCCGGCTGGCGCAAGATGCAGACCACGTCGCCGAGAACCGTGACTTCGACCTGTATCTGTCGATCAAGGCGCGCTTTGAACCGATCGAAGAGCCCAAGTTGGTGGTCGATACGGACGATGACTTTGCGCGGTGCCTCGAGCGGTCCTTGCGGTACGTCAAAGGAGCAAGGGACAAACGATCATGAGTTACGAGAGCAACATCCAACTACCTGACACCATGCCGGCCGTCGTGTGCCATGGGCCGGAAGACTATCGGCTCGAAGAGTGGAAGGTGCCGGAGCCAGGTCCCGAAGAGGTTGTAGTTCGGGTCAAATCGGTCGGCATCTGTGCCAGCGACTTGAAGTGCTACCTGGGCGCCTCCATGTTTTGGGGCGACGAGCGTCGCGGGGGCTACTGCCAGCCGCCCGTCATCCCCGGTCATGAGTTCGTGGGCGAAGTGGTGGCCTTGGGTGAGGGAGCCGGCGAGAAATACGGCCTGGCGCTGGGCGACATAGCCACCTCCGAGCAAATCGTCCCCTGTTGGGAATGCCGCTTCTGCAAGCGTGGCCAGTACTGGATGTGTCAGGATAAGCACGACGTCTACGGCTTTCGCCAGCGGACGTTTGGGGCGATGGCGGAGTATATGCTCTTCCCGCGTGATGCGCTCAACCATAGGGTGCCGCTCTCGGTTCCCACTGAGCACGCGGTCTACATCGAGCCGTTGGCCTGCGCGATTCATGCTGTACAGCGCGGCGAGATTGAGCTGGATGACGTGGTCGTGATCGCCGGCGCCGGCCCTTTGGGGCTCGGAATGGTGGCCGCTGCGCGACGCAAGAACCCCCGTCTGCTGATTGCGCTGGACCTGATGGACGAGCGACTGGCGGTGGCCCAAGCTTGCGGCGCCGACATGGTCCTGAACCCCGAGAAAGTCGACGTGGTCGACGAAGTGCTGAAACTGACCGATGGCTACGGCTGCGACGTCTACATCGAGGCGACCGGCCACCCGGCCGCTGTGGAACAGGGCCTGCACATGGTGCGTAAGTTGGGTACCTTTGTCGAGTTCAGCGTGATGCGCGAACCGGTCACGGTCGATTGGACCATCATCGGGGACACCAAGGAGCTGAACATCCACGGATCGCACCTGAGCCCGTACTGCTATCCGATTGCCATCGACATGTTGGGCCAGGGGCTGCTGCCGATGGAGCAGATCATTACGCATCAGTTGCCCCTCGCATCCTTCCAGGAGGGGGTCGATCTGGTGGCGGCCGGCGACCGTTCTATCAAGGTGACGCTGTCGCCAATTGTGTGAGAATCAGGTAACTGCTCAGGCTCCGCCCGGCTATCGCCCTCGCAGTTGAGAAATCCGGAAAAAAGGGGTCGGTGGGGGGCGGCCGCCCCCCACCGACCCCTTTTTTCCGCATATTCCTTGTGTAGGCACGAAGTGCCTGAGTAGTCACAAAATCAGATAATCGCCGATTATGCTTAATTCGTTGACCAGCATCCTGAGTAAGCTGTAGCGAAGCGAAAGCTGTATCGAAGGGTGCGGGTTTGCCTCGAGGCGTTGCTTGAGCCGCACCCTTCGATACGATC
>JAANWY010000276.1 GCA_018263655.1 Anaerolineales bacterium
CCCCCACCGACCCCCTTTTTCCGGTCTTTTCTTGTGTAGGTACGCAGTGCCCGAGTAGCCACTCGATACGATTTTATTTGGGTTGGCGTTACAAGTCAACAGAGAGTTTTAGCATTGATACGTGCAGAAGTCAAAAAAGCGACACCGTCTCCAGAAATTGGGGTGGACACAAGGTTCCTGGCACTGCCGTGAGCTGAGAGCATTGGACGTTCCAGCTTGTTGGACGCTTTGCCCTCAACAAGTTGAGGCGTCCACAGGCAGACGATGATCGCTAGCCAGTACGTTCTTGCTGCGCGATGGCTGTGGTAAGGGCGTCTAGCAGTTGTTGGTCCTGCGCGGGCAGCACCGTGCGCGGGTCCAGGAGCAGCTTGTCATCCTCGATGCGGGCAATTATCGGCGGGTCGGAGGACCGTAGGGCCTCAGCGAGCGCATCGGGGGAGTCAACAACGATGGCCAGGACGAGGGTGGGCAGGGTTTCACCAGGCAACGACCCGCCCCCCACGGTTGATTCTGCCGGCTCGACTGTGACGTTTGCGCCATGAGCTCGGAGGTGGTCTGCCCAGACCTGGGCGCGTTCTTCAATCCCGACCTGCGGCGTCGACAGCATACGCCACACCGGTATTTCCTCGGTGGCCTTGCCTCGCACGTAGCTCAGCAGCGTCGCCTGCAAGCCGGCCAGCGTGGTCTTGTCCACCCGCAGGGCGCGCGTCATCGGGAAGCCCCTGATCTGTTCGATAGGTTCAGCCTTCCCGACGATGACGCCGGCTTGCGGACCGCCCAATAGCTTGTCCCCGCTGAAGCACACGAGGTCGGCGCCGGCTTCGATGGACGTCTGGACGGTCGGCTCTGGCATCAGGCCATAAGGCGTAGTATCCAGCAGGCTGCCGCTCCCCAGGTCGTCTAGCACACGTAACCCCCGTTCGCGCCCCAGACTGACCAGTTCCTCGATGCTCGTCTGATGCGTGAAGCCCGTCACGCGGAAGTTGCTGGAGTGGACTCGCATGAGCATGGCTGTGTCCTGCGTGATGGCGCCGGCGTAGTCGCGCAGGTACGTCTTGTTCGTTGTACCGACTTCGACAAGCCGCGCCCCGCTCTGCGCCATGACCTCCGGGATGCGGAATCCGCCGCCAATCTCCACCAATTGTCCGCGTGAGACGATGACCTCGCGGCCGCGCGCCAGCGCGCTCAGGATGAGGAGCGTAGCGCCGGCGTTGTTGTTGACCACGAGTGCCGCTTCGGCGCCCGTGAGCCGGCGCAGCAGATGGGTGGCATGGGTGTAGCGCGATCCGCGCTGGCCGGCGTCTAGATCGTACTCCAGGTTGGTGTAGCTGGCGCCGACTTCCTGCATGGCGGCCATCGCCGCTGCGCTCAGTGGAGCGCGACCCAAGTTGGTGTGGATGATGACGCCGGTTGCGTTGATGATGGGCTGCAGCGTCGGATGGATCGCCGCGCGAACACGGTCGGCAATGCTGTCGGCGAGTTCCTCGTGCTGGATCAAAGGGAGGCCGGACAGCACGTCCTCGCGCACCTGATCGAGCACAGTACGCGCAGATTCAACGACGCTGTCGTGGCCGTATTCGGATGCCAGCGCCTGCAGCGAGGGTTCGCGCAACAGCTTGTCCACGCTGGGCAACTGACGCAGTGCTTCTTTCATAGACGTGGAAAAACTCATCACTTCGACACGTGTGGCCCCGGCGTCGGTGTAGGCGGGATGTGTGGCTTGGCAATGACGATGACGCGATGCGTGTTGGTCCGGTAGGGCCAGCAGGACACCAGTGTCAGTCGTTCATCTGAGGTGGGTGCGATCCACTGGGCATTCTGGCGCCGCTGTTCTTCTGGCGCTCCTTTCTCTTTCACGATGAAGGCGTCTTCAACCTTGTATCGGTACTCGTAGCCTTGGGCGTGTAGGTAAATCATGTCGCCGGGCGTAACCTCGGAGAGGTTCTTGAAGATTTCGCCCTTGATATTGTTGTGGCCCGAAAGCACACAGTTACCGATTGTACCGGGCAACCCCGATGATTTGTGATACCCGACGGCGTAGTCGGCCGTATCCCAGACGCTGGTGAAGTTGCCGTCGTTGCCCTGGATCACGCTCCAGCCCACTTCTGTGATGGGTGAGTCCACGCCGATGGACGGGATCACAATGCGCGAGGGTGGCGCGTCGGCCGGCGGGCGAAGTGGCGTCGGGGTGACTGTTGGCTCTGGGTACGGTGTGTGCGTCGGATAGAGTGTGTTGGTCGGATACGGCGTCGGCGTTGGTTCCGGCGGGAGCGGCGTCGGCGGGAGGGCGGTTGGTGCCTGCGCCAGCTCAGCCGGCGGATTGATCGGCCAATATTGCTGATAAAAGGCCAACCCTCCCCACGCCAGCAGAAAGAATCCGGACACCAGGAGAATCGTCGACAATTTAACTCGGTCCATCAGGTTCCACCTCGGCGTATGGCATTTCGCTGCATAGTTCTCTCCGGCAGACTGCTACGTTGGTCACTACTCAGGCTATTGCCCGGCTACTGCCCGGCTACCGCCTTCGCAGTTAAGAAATGCGGAAAAACGGGGTCGGTGGGGGGCGGCCGCCCCCCACCGACCCCGTTTTTCCGGTCTCTTCCTGTGTAGGCCCGAAGTGCCTGAGTAGCCTAACATTCGCTGCCCCAAGTTTAGCACCAGTGTAACGGGCGGGTCAAGCTAATCTCCGGTCTCCGTCTCCCGAGTTTCTCCGGGTGTTGCCGCTTCTTCTTCGGCGACCTCTTCAACATCGGACTGGGATGGTTCGGGCGGTAGTTCTGGTTCGTAGTAGAGGAACGACATTACGCCGAGAATGATGCCGCCCACGATGGCGATGCCCAAACCCAAATACGGATGCTGACCGATGTAGGCGATGGCTAGGAGCGAGAACAGGATCCAAAGGAGGAAGAGGTTGACGGTTCGGGTTGGAAAATTCATTTTTCTGGTCTTTGTCCGTGTTTGTTTCCGTCCGTGATGATTTGTTAACCGCTCCTCAGATCAGCGGTCGATTCACGATGTGGTCAGTTTGTATCATCTCAATATTTCGGGGCCATGTAGGTCGAAATGGTATTTCGACCCGACGATTTACCAAATCGTCCTACATGCCCCCCCATATATTGAGAAGACACGTCAGTTTTGACTATCAGGATCGGTAATAGAGCGGATAGGACTGCCGTGTTTGATAGTCAAGACTGATCACCGACGAAGGATGCGGTCGACGCTGGCGCCGTAGGTCTCGCCGAAGAGGTTGAGATGGGTGAGCAGGTGATAGAGTTGGTACAGCGGCCGGCGCTCTTCGTGCCCGGGCGACAGCGGATAGGTTTCGTCATACGCGTCGTAGAAGCTTGGGGGGAAACCGCCGAACAGCTCGGTGAAGGCCAGCTCGATCTCGCGGTGACCGTAGTACACGGCGGGGTCGATGAGGACGGGCCGGCTCTGGGCGTCGATCAGGTAATTGCCACCCCACAGATCGCCGTGGAGCAGCGATGGTTCTACATCATCGTCATCGATCCAACGGTCAAGCGAGTCCATCAACTGGCGCAGTCGCCGATCCCGCTCTGGCGGCATGAGGCCTCTCTCGCGCGCTAACTGATGTTGAAACCCCAGCCGGCACTCGCGATAGAAATCGATCCACGATGGCATCGGCGTGTTGGGCTGCGGCAGCGCGCCGATGTAGTTGTCGTGATCCAGACCGAATTCCTGGTTTGTCTTGCGATGTAGGGCCGACAGTTGCCGGCCGAAGGTCTCGCCTACGGCAGAGCGGTCGGCGTCACCTTGCTCGATCCACTCCAGCACAATGAAGGCCGGTGCATCCTCTGCACGCTCACTGTACCCGTACACGCGCGGCACGCGAACGGTATTTGGCTCGGCGAGGAGCTCCAACCCACGTGCCTCAACCTGGAAGAGGTTCGGCAGTGGCTTCGGGTTCCACTTGACGAAGTAGGCTCCCTGCCCGGTCTCGACGCGCGCCGCCTCGTTGATATCGCCACCGGAGACGCGCCGGCTGCTGCGGATGGGTGAGGGATCGCCGTCAGCGCGCAGTGTCTCTGTTATGGCTTTGGTGAGGCCGGCAGGCAGGCTGTCTCTCAAATCTCTTCTTCCTCGCGGATGTAGTCGAGTAGGCCGTGACAGCCGGCTTCGACGAGATTGTAGACGCGATCGAATTTTCCCTCGTAGTACGGGTCGGGTACGTCGCGGGCATCGACACCGTCGGCGAAGTCGAGCAGTAAGTGTGCCTTGCCATCGAGTTGCCCGTTGGGGTCGTGGCGCTGCAGGTTGTGCAGGTTCGACCGGTCCATGGCGATCACGTAGTCCGACGTCTCGACATCGCCTGTGGTTACCTGACGCGACCGTTTGCCGCTCAGATCAACGCCGCGCGCACGCAGTTCGCGCTGCGTCCCGCGATGTGGCGGTTCACCGATGTGCCAGGCCCCGGTGCCGACGGATTCGATCGCGAAGTGGCCGGCCAGGCCTTCTTGTTCTACCAAATGGCGAAACACGCCTTCGGCCATGGGCGACCGGCAGATATTTCCAAGACAGACAAAGAGTACACGAATCACGTAGCTTCTCTCCTCAGCAATCACGTACGTTTCTTAACTGGCGACAGAATTATAGCACGTTGCCCGTCGGTCTGACAATAACGTACATCTTGGTGTTTCCTCATAAGTCCGATGTCCCAGCGGCTGTGGCGCCTAAATGCATGGCCAATCCCCAAGACCTGTCTGCGTGCCTGTCCTGCGGACGCAGGCAGGCGCACAGGCAGGCCTGAAACAAGTTTCAGCGTCCAGGCGACGTCCTGAGCCTGTCGAAGGGTTCGAGGCCTATCTGCGTCTGCCTGTGCGTGCCCGCACGCAGACAGGTACGCCGCACAGGCAGGCATGTGCGTTTCATAAGTGACACAACTTGACATCCAGGTTATGGGGAAACTCCAATGTGCATCCGGTGGGCTTGCCGAGTAAATTGCAAATTACTGTACGAGGTCGTAACTACTCAGGTGACCGGCACTTTGTCTTCGGGATCCCCAGGATGACGGGTGTTCAAAGGCCGTCTGGAGCCGATGTTTGTAAGTGCCGGTCACCTTAGCAACCTTGAGGTATGATCGCCTGAGTAGTTACACGAGGTCCTGCATTGGCGTTCTGGGATAGAATTTGGTAAGATAGGGACTTCCAGGGAAATAAACCTTCCAAAAGAGGTGTCAACCATGAAGCCTGATTACGTGAGCTTCTCGAATGTCATTATCGACGACATCGTGTTCTCTGACGGGCGCACGATGATGAACACGCTGGGCGGGGCAGGAACTCACGCCCTGGCCGGCATGCGCGTGTGGTCCGACCGCATCGGCTACGTGGTCACTGTCGGCCCGGATTTTAAACCCGCTCACCGTGCACAACTGGAGACATTGGGAGCGGATCTCCGGGGGGTAGTCGAGCGAGAGGGCTTTCGCACTCCTCGGGCCTGGCAGCTTTTCGAGCCCGATGAGCGACGTATCGAGGTGTTCCGCACAGATATGGCCGACTTTTACCAATATGGTCCGCGGTTCGAGGATATGCCGGCGGACTACCTCCAGGCCCGCGGCTTTTACCTCATCTGGATCAGCACACTGCCTGAAGTCATCGAGTTCATCCATCGACTGCGGGAAATCAACCCTGAAGTCCGCCTTGTCTGGGAACCGACCCCCGAACACCTCGACGGTAATCCCAAAAAGATTCAGGAGGTTCTACACCAGATTGATCTCTGCTCGCCTGCGTGGGATGAGGCGCAGGCCATGACAGAGCAGGAGAGCGTTGAGGACGCAGTGAAGACCTTACTGGCTTGGGGAGCGCCACTGGTGGCAATACGCATGGGCGCCGAAGGCTCTCTAGTGTACAGCGTCACTGGTGAGGGTTGGCGGATTCCGGCTGTGCCGCCCTCCCAGAGGATCGATGTGACGGGGGCCGGCAACGCCTACTGCGGCGGCTTCCTCGTTGGCCTCGGTGAGGGATTGGACCCCGTCGAAGCCGCCCTACGAGCCGCTGTGAGCGCCAGTTTCGCCCTGGAACAGTTCGGTATCCCGAATTTTGGCGAAGAGGTTGCTGAGGAAGCGCAGCGTCGACTGGTGTGGGCACGTGCACGCACACTCTCGACGTCTCTTTTGCATCATTCATGAAAGTTATAGTCCTACGACCGCTGCGTGTTACCTGGTGTTTCCCCATAAGTAGGGTGTCAAGTAGAGGCAAGGCCGAACTCCTAAGACCTGAAACAAGTTTCAGCCTCCTGGACGCTCGAACTTGCGACGTCCTGAGTCTGTCGAAGGGTTCGAGGTACGCGCAGATCACACGTGAAACAACTTGACATCTAAGTTATGGGTAAACACCAGTGTTACGTATTGGGTGTTGTTGCACTTGCTGTCTCCAAGAAAGTCTCTATCTCATCTAGTGCCGGCAGTCGTCCCCGCGGCCCCATAGCCGTGACGGAGATGGCGGCGGCCGCGTTGGCAAAGCGCAGGCGTTCGGCTAGCGGTTCGCCACGCAGCGTGGCAGCGAGAAAGGCCGCGTTGAACGTGTCGCCGGCCCCCGTGCTGTCCACTACGGATACGCGGAACCCCGGATGCTCCGCCGATCCATCGCGCGTGACAGCCAGCGCGCCGGCCTTTCCCCGGGTCACGACGACGGTGTGCGGCCCCCAGTCGAGCAACTCGCGGGCGGCCTCAACCGACGGGGCGTGACCGGTAGCTGCTTTGAAACCATCTTGATTGAACGAGGCGATGTCGGTCTGTGCCAGGAGGCGCTCCAGCGTCGCTCGCCGTGCACCGACGGTGGGCTCGACGTCGATCATCACCTCGGCGCCATGCGTGTGAGCCAGCCGGGCCAGCGCGAGGAATTGCTCGTGATCCTGCGGCATCATGTACATCACGCGCGTGTCTGGTAGCACGCCGGCTGCCACGTCGAGCGGGTATTTGTCCCGAAACGTTGGCACAACGACGATGGCCCTCTCGCCGGTCGGATCGACCAGGATGACAGTGAAGTGGGTCTCGGTGTCCTCACGCACCCGAATCAACGAGGTGTCCACGCCAAACTGCTCGAAGCCTTCGATGACGATGCGGCCACCCTCATCATCACCCACGTTGGAAAACGATGTGACTTGTAGACCGAGCCGGCTGGCAGCGCACGCGAAGTTAGCGACGGTACCGCCAGGCAGCCGGCCCACCAACTCCCCCAACACCTTCTCGTCATGTGAGGGGAGTCGCGGCACCGTCAGAACCAGATCAACGTCAATCCCACCGACGGCCAGTACATCAATTTGTGACATGATCTAACAGATTTCGGATTTCGGATTACTGCTTACCTTGACAATGTTAGATTTCATTGCACGCATGGCCCTCTCCCCCCTCTCCCAACCCTGGGAGAGGGGGGAACTCGGCTCCCCTCCCCTAGAATTGGGGGAGGGGGTGTCTGCTAACGCAGACCTAGGGGGGGGTCTGCTACGCAGACCTTGGGGGTGGGGGCCGACTCGCGGCTAATCTAACAATGTCAAGTTAATTATACGTAACAAGCCATCGCAAGGCTTACCGTAG
>JAANWY010000277.1 GCA_018263655.1 Anaerolineales bacterium
GAGTGCGTGCGGGAGAGGGGAGAGGGGGTGCCAGCGGAGCTGGCGGGGGTGTGGGGAGAGGGCTCGAAGAACACTTCGGGGAATTCGAGTTCCCAGTGGAAAAAGCACCGGCGCTCGGCGATGTGCTGGGCGTGCTGGATGATGTCGGTGTGTGGTGTGATGTCGGGGTCGCCCTCGAGCGCGGCGGGGATGAGGCGGCTCCACAGCGCGCTGCCGACCTGGAGTCCGAAGTAGCGCGCGGTCCAGATGTCGGCCAAGAGCCGGTAGCGCTCGGTGACGGCGCGGAGTCGATCGTGATAGAGGTGGCCGGCTTCGCGCACATCGTCGGGTGTGGCGCTGTCGAGGGCCTGAATCCGCGCCATGAAGCCGGTCGCCGTCTGCATCGATTGGGCAAAGGCCGGGTGGTCGAGCATGGAGAGTTGATCGGCTGGGTTCTCGTCGCGCTGGCGCCCGCCCTCGTCGTCCAGGTGCAGCTCGGCCATGCGGACCCCGATCAGGCTATCTCCGCAGCGCAGGTGGTGGTCGAGGAAGCTGAGCGGCTTGCCGTGCACGGCAGTCGTGGCCCACAGGCTGAGCTTGGCTAACTCCACGGCCAGAGGGTCCGCGTCCACGCCGTAGATGCAGGACTGGGCCACACGCCGGCGCCAGTAAGAGAGCTCGCTGCGCTCGGGGGCAGAGGTGCGGGGGTGCACGGGCGCCTGACTCCTCCGCCCCTCCGCCCCTCCGCTCGGCACGGCGATTCCCAGGCCGAGGGCGACGAGGTAGCGGGCGATGTAGTTGGTGGCCTCGACGAGAAAGTGGCCGCTGCCCATGGCGGGATCCAGAACTTTGACTGACAGGACGTCGTCGATCAGGGCTTGCCGGCTCGTCGTGATAGACTGAACTCCAGCGGCTTGCTCAGCAACGTGGCGGTCGCAGACGTCGTCCAAGACTGGCTCCAGCGTGCGTTCAACGAGCCACTGCACGATGTGGTCGGGTGTGTAGTAGCTGCCGCTGGATTTGCGGCTGCCTGTGTGGGGTATGAGGGAGATTGGATACTGGAGATTGGAGACCTGTCCTGACCTTCGCCGAAGGGGTGGAGATTGGGAGGGCTCAGCGTCAATCACTGGTCTCTGATCTCCAATCTCTATCTTGTACGCCAACAGGCTTTCGTAGATGCTGCCCAGGTGTCGGATTTCCAGGTCGCCATAGTCAATGAAGATACGTTGGCCTGCGATGGGGTCGTCGGTATGGGCCAAGAGATCGAGCGCTTGCCGTAGATAGGTGTCGCCGATGCGGTGCGCTTGCAGGAATGGGTGCTCTGTCAGGTCGAACAAGCTTCCGGGGTGGGCGGGCACCTCCAGATCGCGGTTCCCCGTGTCGAGCACGCGCCACAGCCGGCGCAAGTAGCTCCACAGCTCGTCCATCGAGGCGACGGCCGGCTTCGCGCGGTCGATGTCGCCGGCGATGCGGCGGGTCAGGGCATGGAGGCTGTAGCTGTCGGTGTAGGCCAAGTTCCGGTCGACGGGCAACAGACCGCGGCTTTCGGCATAGAGCGTAAACAGGGACCAGTACAGCGTGATGAGGCTGTTGGCGTGGATTGCTTTGAGCGTGTCCTGGCTCGGTGACAGATCGTTGCCGGGGAAATCGAGGAAGCCTTGCGCCAGCAGCCGCAGTGCGTCTCGCGTCTGTTCCTTCACGCGCTGCCTGATGGCGTGTTTGTAGTCCCCGCTGGCGGCCAGCACCTCGTCCAACCAGCAGGGGGCGCCGGCGAACGCACCGCGACCGAAGAACAAATAGAAATACTTGAACGCTTCAACACGATCAATTCGACTCGCTTGTTCCCCGTTCCCCCTCTCCCCCTTCCCCTAGCACCTCCCCACAGCCCCCCCGCCCCCCAGCCCCCCAGCCCCCCAGCTCCCCAGCTCGATAAGGGCCGGCAGATTCACCTCGTAGTAGACGTCAAGTCGACCGGCGGTGTCGCGGTGGTATAGGCGCCAGAGCCGACCGTTGGTCAGGATGCCCCAGCGCAGGCCGGCCTGCGCCATGTGGGCGCGCATTTCAAATGCGGGGTTGACGTTTCTCCCGAGTTGCCGCGAGTCTTGCGCTACCGGGCTGGGCTGATCGAGCCGGCGGTCCCAGCTTCGAATGTGGATCACGGCGCTGGCGTCCTGTGGGCCGCCGGCGTGGAGGGTGTAGGCCGGCGGTGTTCCCTGGCCTGTCTCCAGGGTAGAGCGTCCCGCCGGGAGCGTGTATCCGAGGGCGTGCAGAACGGGTCGGACCCACTTGGATTCGGTGTGGGCTGCGTCGCCGGCCCTCGGTGTGAAGCGTTCCCAGATGGCCGTCACCTCCCGGAGCGCTCTTTCGGCATCGTTCTCTTGCCACTCGGGCCGCTTCGGGAGGTGACAGTTCAGGTAGCGGTTGGAGAACAGGAACTGGTTACGGTGTGTCTCGGGCATTGGTTGGTTAGTCGGTTGGTCTGGTAGTCGGTTAGTCTGGTGGTCGGGTAGTCAAATACTAGACCAAGCGACTACCAGACTAACTGACTAAATATTGTACCAGAGTGGTGGGGTTTGTGCAATGTGTGGTTGAGGTCCATGGTAGGACCCACCGTCTGATGTCCAAGGAGTGCCGGCCGCATCCTGGGCTATGCATTTGTGAAAGACGTCCCCAATGCGGGTCAGGCTTTCTCCAGGCGGCATGCCATAGGCGAGCGCGTGGGTAAAGACCACGGTGTCGTGTGGGAACCTCTTATGGACGTTCCGAGGTGAAGCAACGGCAACCGGGTTGCCCTCAGTCGTATCCGGCGGTCGGATCATAAGTTCGACGTGTATCCAACGGCATTTGGGTCAGGCCGTAGATTGTGGTTGCGCACGTTTGCCCTAGCTGCTTCGCCACACACATGAGATCCACAGCGGTGACACGCCCCTCGGCATCGCAGTCGTAGTCCTCAGTTGGCTCACGCCATTGTGCAGCGAGAAACTGTAGGTCTGCTACATCGACAGAATACTACGGCTCTGCCAGGTCCTCCGGGCAAGTTGGCTTGGTATGGAGTTGCACTGGCGCCTTTACCACACCAGGCGCGACACCCGGACCAACGGTGACCATTTGCTGGACCGCCTCCAGGTCGAACGTCAGCACGAACATGCGGAGAGGGGGGCAACATGTCAAGTACAAAACGCTGACGGCCCGTCGTCGCTTCACCCGCGGTTGGCCGGCGGCGGGCTGGTGTGGTACAATTCACCACATACTCGATCCCACATTTGATTGATGACCATGACTGCAACAATTCGCATCTTTACCGATCCAACCGAAGCGCGCGAGACCATCCTGAAACGCAAGCCGCTCGACCAGATCGATGTGCCGCCGAGCATTGCGGCCGGCATCGAACGCATCTTCGGCGAGCGGCTGACGCCGGCGCAGGTCGTTGAGCGCATCCTGGCCGATGTGCGCGAGAAAGGTGACGCGGCACTGCGCGCCTACACACAGCGCATCGACGGCGTGGAGCTCGACGCGCTGGCCGTTACGGGCGCTGAACTCGACGCCGCGTGGCACGATACCCCACCGGAGCTGCGCGAAGCACTGGAGCTGGCCGCCGACCGGGTCCGGCAGTTCTACGCGCGCGAGCCGAAGGACTCGTGGATGGATTGGCGCGATGGCGAGGCTTACGGCCAGATTGTGCGACCGCTGGAGCGCGTCGGGGTGTACGTCCCTGGCGGCACGGCGCCGTTGCCATCCTCACTCCTCATGGCGGCGATTCCGGCCCAGGTGGCCGGCGTGCGCGACATCATCGCGTGCAGCCCGCCCGAGGAGGATGGTCGGATCAAGCCCGTCACGCTGGCCGCCGCGCGCGCGGCCGGCGTGACCCAGGTCTTCAAATTGGGCGGCGCGCAGGCGATTGCCGGCCTGGCCTACGGCACAGAGAGCATCCCCCAGGTCGACAAGATCGTCGGTCCCGGCAATCTGTTCGTCGTGCTGGCCAAGAAAGCCGTCTACGGCGTCGTCGACATCGAGAGCTTGCCCGGTCCCACAGAAACGCTCCTCATCGCCGATGACTCGGCCAACCCGGCGTGGGTCGCGGCCGACCTGCTGGCCCAATCCGAGCACATCATGGGCAGCTCGATCCTGCTGACCACCTCGACCGAACTGGCGGAGGCGACGCAGCGTGAAGTCGAACGCCAGTTGCCCGACCTCCGCTGGCGCGAGAGCATCGCCGAGTCACTAGACGCCAACGGCGGCATCGTCATCGTCCGCGACCTGGACCAGGCCGTAGAGCTGGCGAACGAGTACGCCGCCGAGCACCTGTGCCTGCTGACGCGCGACCCGTGGGCGCTAGTGGGCCGCATCCGGAACGCCGGCGGCATCTTCGTCGGTGAGGCCTCGTCGGAGGCGCTGGGCGACTACATCGCCGGCCCCAGCCACATCATGCCCACCGGCGGCACCGCCCGCTTCGCGTCTCCGGTCCACGTCCGCGACTTCCTGAAAGTTACCAGCATCATCAACGCTGACTTGGACGCGCACAATGCGGTGGCGCCGGCAGCGGTGGAGATTGCGGAGGCGGAGAGTCTTACGGCACACGCGGCGGCTTTGAGGAAGCGGGTTGAAGGTTGAAGGTGGAAGGTTGAAGGTGGACTGATGCAGTCATGACAGACATCGACCGTGTGAAAGATAGAGTCATCGGCAGCATTGTCGGTTTGGCCGTGGGCGATGCGCTTGGAGCGCCGGTGGAAGGCTGGCGGGCCAAGCAGATCAGTCAGCGGTTCGGCACGCTGAGCCACTACGCCGACGCCGGCCGGCTTCCCGGCGCCTACACCGACGACGCCCAGCAAGCTCTGTGTATCCTCGACGTTCTGCTGGAGCACGGACGCTTTGATCCCGAAGCGCTGGCCGGCAAGTTTGTCGAGCTAGCTCAGCCTGTGGAAGGCGTCCGGGAGCGGTACTTCGGCGCCTTCCGTGGCACTGGTCCAGGCTTCCGGGACTCGGTGCGTGCGCTGCAGCGTGGCGCCTCGTGGCGTGAGAGCGGCACCCTGAGCGCCGGCAACGGCACGGCGATGCGCGTTGGTCCACTGGGCGCCTTCTTCCACGGCGGCCGCTTCGTCGATTTTCGCAGCGCCGTTTTCAGATCCGCGTGGATCACTCACACCGATCCCCGCGCGCTGTCCGGCGCCCTCATGATCGCGTACAGCGTGATCCACGCCATCAACCACGGCGACGACTTCCACCCCGAAGACTATCTCCACGAGCTATACGATGTCGTCCGCGACGCCGAGAAGGCCATCCAGCGCCAGTACTGGGATCCGAATCTGGGTGTCGAGCGCGAGGCCTGCCGGCACATGAGCGGCGCCATCGAGCGCATCCGCGGCTGGCTGAAGCGGGATACGAAAGAAGCCATCGGCGCCATCTCGAGATACGCGCAGCGGCGAACCACTATGCGGACGCACGCTCTGTCGGCGTTTGTGCTGGGCTCCGGTATCGTGTCAGTCTACATGTTCGCCAAGCATTTCGAGGACTTGGAAAACGCGCTAGCCGTGGCCGTCAACTTGGGCGGTGACACCGACACTATCGGCGCCATGGTCGGCACGCTGGCCGGCGCGCTTCACGGCTACTCTGCCATACCGGCCCGCTGGCGCGAAGGGCTGCGCAACCACGACGCGATCTACGCGCGGGCGGAGGCGCTGGCAGAGGGTGGTGGGATGCCGGCGGACGTGCCAAGCTTGCGCGAGATAGAGGTGTCGCTGACACAGAAAGAAGCCACGCGGTAGAGACAAGACGATCTGCCGGCAATCAAGCTGGTAGACCACATACACTCACGAGACACCAATGACAAAATCACTCAGCTACGTCAGACCCGAAGTCCGCGCACTGACACCGTACTCGCTGAAGCAGCCCGAGTGCCAGATCAAGCTCAATATGAACGAGAACTGCTTCGGCTTTCCAGACGAGCTCAAAGAGGAAGTCTGGCGCCGGCTCCGCCGGCGCGACTGGGCGCGCTACCCCGATTTCCACCCCCGGGGCATCATCGAGGGCTTGGCCGATCACACTGGCGTGCCGGCTGACTGGGTATTCGTCGGCAACGGCTCCAACGACCTGCTCCAGATGACGTTGCTGGCAACACTGACCCGCGAGACGAAGATGATTGTGCCGGCGCCTACTTTCACCGTGTACCGGCTCCAAGGCGCCGTCATGGGAGCCACGGTGATCGAGCCCTGTCTGCATCCCGAAGACTTCAGCCTGCCGGTGGAACAGCTTGTCGCAACGATCGAAGCCGAGCACCCGGCGCTCGTATTGGTATGCTCGCCGAACAATCCGACGGGCAACACCTATCCCAGCGATCAAGTTCGCCCCATCATCGAGGCCGCTACAGACAGCCTGATTCTGCTGGATGAGGCTTATGTCGAGTTTAGTGATCAGAACTTCCATCCACTACTGAGCGACCACGAAAACGTCGCCCTGCTGCGCACCTTCTCCAAGGCATGGGGTCTGGCCGGCGCCCGCGTTGGCTATATGATTGCCCATCCCAGCTTCATCCAGCAGATCAGAAAAGTGAAACTGCCATACGGGCTGAATATTCTGTCGGAGACCGCAGCGCTGGTGGCTCTGGAGCACGTGGATCTGCTATCCGAACAGGTTACCCACATCATCGAGGAACGGGAGAAACTTTTCACAGCGCTCAAGCGGCTCCCCGGTGTCCGCCCGTACCCATCGGAGACCAACTTCATCCTGTGCCAGTTCGATCGACCCACGGATGAGGTATTCAATGCGTGCATCGAAGCCGGCATCCTCATCCGCGACGTCAGTCACTACCCCAACCTGGAGAGCCACCTGCGCATCAGTGTCGGCTCGGAGCAAGAGAACACTGCGCTAATCGATGCGCTGTCCAATTTCCTAATGAACTGATTTGCTGCTATACTCAAGCCGATTATGCTTAATTCGTTGACCAGCATCCTGAGTAAGCTGTAGCGAAGCGAAAGCTGTATCGAAGGGTGCGGGTTTGCCTCGAGGCGTTGCTCGAGGCGTTGCTTGAGCCGCACCCTTCGATACGATCTCCACTTCGTTTCGACCTACTCAGGATGCTAACCGACAATTAAGCATAATCGGTACTCAAGAATCGTGGTCGCTGCTCAGGCCACTGTCGTCACAGTGAAAAATGCAGAAAGATAGAGGTAACCGTTCAGATGGTGGGGACCCTTGCGAAGGTTTGCCACTCGCATTCGGGTCGAGGTGCCCCTCGCCCGTCGAAAATCGGTCTCTTGCCTGGGCGCTGCCACGGCTGCTCCTAACCTTCGCAAGGGTAGCTGAACGCTTACAGATAGGGTCGGTGGGAGCAGCCGCTCCCACTGACCCCCATCTTTCCAGTCTAGAGATAACAAGGATATGCTTCCACCCCAACCCGTTCAAGTCACTTGTCCCCAGTGCAATCAACCGTTCACAGCACAACTTCACAGCATCATCGATGCGGGCGAACAGCCCGAACTGAAGGACCAACTGCTGCGCGGCCGGCTCAACGTCGCCCAGTGCCCACACTGCAGCGCCGCCGGCGCTATTGGCTCGCCGATACTGTATCACGATCCCGACAAAGAGCTGGCGTTCGTTCTGATGCCGACCGAGCTCAACTTGTCGAGAGACGAGCAAGAGACACTCATCGGCACGCTGACCAACACGCTGATGGATTCACTGCCGGCCGAGCAGCGCAAGGGCTACCTGCTGCAGCCGAGGACGTTCCTCAGTCTGGAAAACCTGATGCGCGCCGTCCTCGAAGCCGACGGCATCACGCCCGAGATGCTGGAATCACAGCAGAAGCGAGTGCAGTTACTCAACGATCTGCGCAGCCGGATCGAGGATGAGGAGCAGTTCGAATCATTCGTCGAACAACACCGCGACGATGTCGACTATGAACTGTTCCTGATCCTCCGCGCCATGATCGACACGGCACGCCAAGATGGTATGGACGCAGAAGCCGAAACACTCGAAGCGCTGCACCGCCGGCTGTTGGACATCACCGGCGGGCCCAGCGGTCCCGCGCCTGGTGAAGTCCAAGTAGAGAATTTCGATGACTTGCTGAACGTGATGCAAGATGTCGATAGCTCCGAGGAACTGCAAGCACTGGTGGCCACGAATCGGGCCGTTTTCGATTACGCCTTCTTCCAAGCGCTGACCAATCGGATTGAAGCAGCTGAACAATCCGGTGACACGGAGCGAGTGACCGAACTCCGTCAACTGCGCCAGGACATTCTGGGCGCCACAGAGACCGTTGATCGAGCTACGCAAGAAGCGCTTCAAGGTGCAGCACAGCGGCTGGGGGCGATTCTTGACGCCGACGATCCACACGCTGCCATACGCGAGCAACTGGACGAAATCGACGAACCCTTCCTCATCGTCCTGTCGGCCAACATCGCCCAGGCGGAAGAACAAGGACAAGACGATGTAGTGCAGGTGCTGCGCCATCTGCAGGACTACACGCTGGGCCTACTCGAAGAGCAGATGCCGCCCCAGGCACGGGTCCTCAACCGTCTGATGCGCGCTGATGGCGCCGACGAACGCACCAAGGTATTGGAAAACGCCGGCGATCTCGTAGACGCTGAACTCGTCCAGGCGCTGGAAGCCATCGCCGATAACGCGCGAGCTCAAGGACAGACACAGTTGGTGAACGAGGTGGATGAGTTGATCACGCTGGTCAAGGGCCACATCGATGGCTAGCGAGCGCAGGTCGCGCACAGCACAAGTCGAGCGCGAAACGTCCGAAACACAGATCCGCCTGACGCTGAACCTCGACGGTACTGGGCGTGCTGAGATCGACACCGGCGTCGGCTTCTTCGATCACATGCTGACGCTGATGACGGCCCACGGAGTGCTCGATCTCGAGGTGCAGGCCGAGGGCGATACTCACATCGACGACCACCACACCGTCGAGGACGCCGGCATCGTGCTAGGCCAGGCGGTTCGGCAAGCGCTGGGCGACAAAGCCGGCATCCGCCGCTACGGCCACGCCATGGTACCGATGGACGAAGCCCTCGCCCTCGTCGCCTTGGACTGCTCCGGCCGCGGCCTGTTGGTCTTCGACGCCGAGTTCACACGCGACAAGATCGGCACCTTCGATACCGAACTGGTCGAGGAGTTTCTGCGCGCCGTGGCGCACAACGCTGGTATGACCCTGCACGTACGCTTGCTGGCCGGCGCCAACGCCCACCACCAGGCCGAGGCCATCTTCAAAGCCCTTGGCCAGGCGCTGCGCGCCGCCGTCGAACCCGACCCGCGCCGCGAGGGCATTCCATCAACCAAGGGGAGGTTGTAGAGATCACTGAGTGATGAGTGTGAATCATGGAACGCTTAGCTTCCGTTTCTGCGTCAAAAAGTCGATTCCGCATATCTGTCATTCTGAACGGAGCGGCATCCAACTACCAACGAGAGCTATGTCCTTCATAACACTCAACCTAACAGGACGCCCATAACGTAGAGAAGCGGAGTGAAGAATCTCCGCTAAACCTTACAGTGGAGGAGGCCGTAGCCTTAGCATTGAACGAATCGACGGAGATTCTTCGCTTTCACACTTCGAATATGACGGTCGAAAAGCTGAGCGGACAGCTTCGATCATGTAGAACAATTCCCGTCGGTGTGTTCACTGAGCCGCTCAGAATGACATATGACAGGACTTACGCGTAGTGGATCATGCGCAACTAGAAGCATGCCAGAAACCGCGCGTTTTCGAGGAATCATCATGTTGTACCACGTAACAGATTTTGAAATCGTCGATGACTACACGCTGCATATCACGTTCAGTGACGGCAGCATCCGAGTCATCGACTTTGAACCCATTCTACATGGACCGGTCTTCGGTCCACTGCGAGACGTAGAGACTTTCAATCAAGTCAAACTGGACGAGGATTTTGGTACACTGGAATGGCCCACGGGGGCAGACATTGATCCCACAGTCCTACACGACTGGCCAGAACACGTGGGCAACATCATTGAGCGGCGCAGAAAGCAGTTCGCCGTCACTTCGTAAATCACGATTCAGCATGGACACATCACACAACCCTTCGACAGGCTCAGGACGTCGCACGCAGTACGCAGCCCCCATCACCATCATCGACTACGGCATGGGCAACCTGCGCAGCGTCCAGAAAGCCTTCGAGCACATCGGCGCTGGCGCCGTCATCACAGCCGATGCCGGCATTGTCGACAAGGCGCCGGCCCTCGTGCTGCCCGGTGTGGGCGCTTTCGGCGACGCCATGCGCAACCTCCGCGACGCCGGCCTAGACACAGCCATCCACCGCACTGTCGAAGCCGGCAAGCCGTTCCTCGGCATCTGCCTCGGCCAGCAGCTCATGTTCGAGGAGAGCGAAGAGATGGGCCAGCATCGCGGATTGGGGCTGCTGCGCGGCCGCGTGCGGCGCTTTCGCAACGGCAAGCTTAAGGTGCCCCACATCGGCTGGAACCAGATCCACATCCAACGCAACGACCCGATCCTGGCCGGCGTTCCGCCCGAGAGCTTCGCTTATTTCGTGCACTCATATTACGTCGAGCCCCGAGATCCAGACGTCATCCTGGCGACGACCGACTATGGCATCGATTTCGCATCCATCGTCGGCCGAGACAGAATGTGGGGCATTCAGTTTCACCCCGAAAAGAGCCAGGACGTGGGGCTGCGGATCTTGAGAAACTTCGCCGGCATCGTGTTCGGCACTGACGAAACCCAATGGGCCCAAGCCAGGGGATAGGGAGCAACTAACAGATGATCGTTTTTCCCGCCATCGACTTGCGACAGGGGCGCTGTGTGCGCCTTTACCAGGGTGACCCCGAACAAGAGGTCGTGTTCGGCCGAAATCCGGTCGCCATTGCTGAGCAATGGGTCGATCAGGGGGCCGAATGGCTCCATGTCGTCAACCTAGATGGCGCTTTCGGTGAAGCATCGGATAACTTGGGCGTTGTCGAAACAATCGCTAGCACGGTTGACGCACAGATTCAGTTCGGCGGTGGACTACGCAGCCTGGCAGACATGGCACAGATGCTGGAGAGAGGCGTCGCACGCGTCATCGTCGGCACGATGGCCATTACGGCGCCCGAGACCGTCGCCCAGGCCGTGGATCAATTTGGCGCAGAACGCCTCATCGTCGGCATCGACGCCCGCGATGGGCGCGTGGCGACTCACGGCTGGAGAGAGACATCGGACACCGACGTCATGGACTTAGCCGAGCAGATCATGGCGCTGGGCGTCAACCGCGTGGTGTACACTGACATCGCGCGCGATGGCACAATGCGCGGGCCAGACGTCGCCGGTACCCGACGGCTCGCTGCCGAGACAGGGCTGAACGTGATCGCCTCAGGCGGGGTCGCGTCGCTCAACGACGTAAAAGCGCTGCGCGCCCACGAACACGCCGGCATCGAGGGTGTCATCATCGGCCAAGCACTTTATACCGGCGCCATCGACCTGGGTGAAGCCATCGAGGTCGCCGAGACGGAGTAAGACGCTATGCTCGCGAAACGCATCATTCCCTGTCTCGACGTGCACGCCGGCCGCGTCGTCAAGGGTGTCCAGTTTGTCAATCTACGGGATGCCGGTGATCCGGTGGAGCAAGCCCAAGTCTACGACCGTGAGCGCGCCGACGAACTGGTCTTTCTGGACATCACAGCGTCGCACGAAGGTCGCGACATCATGCTGAACATCGTGCGCCGCGTCGCTGACACCGTGTTCATCCCCTTCACCGTCGGTGGCGGCATCCGGACTGTGGACGATATGCGCATTATCTTGCGTGCCGGCGCCGATAAGATCTCGGTGAATACCGCCGCCGTCGAAAATCCGCACATCATCAATGAAGGCGCCGAACGGTTCGGCACGCAGTGCATTGTGGTTGCCATCGACGCCAAGTGGGAGACCAGCGCTGGACCTTTCGACTCCGCTCAGGACAGGCCTGAGGGAGGCGATGGCTGGTGGCAGACGTACACCCACGGCGGGCGGAAGCCCCGCGGACTCGACGCCCTGAAGTGGGCCAAGGAGGCCGAAGCACGGGGCGCCGGCGAGATTCTGCTGACCAGTATGGACACCGACGGCACACAGAACGGCTACAACCTTGACCTCACACGCGCTGTGTCCGACGCCGTTTCGATTCCAGTGATCGCCTCAGGCGGCGCCGGCCGCCTGGAACACTTCCACGCGGCCTTGACCGAGGGGGGTGCGCAAGCGGCGCTGGCTGCCTCGCTGTTCCACTATCGTCAGTTATCAGTGGGGGATGTTAAAGAGTATCTGCGTGAGCACGGCGTTCTCGTCAGACCGTAGGGGTGAGTATGCTACAAGATATCAAGTGGGATGATCGAGGCTTAGTGCCGGCCATCGTCCAAGACGCAAGAAACAGCCAGGTGCTGATGCTCGCCTACATGAATCGGGAGTCGCTCCAGCTCACATTGCAGACCGGCGAGACACACTTCTGGAGCCGCAGCCGGCAGGAGCTGTGGCACAAGGGAGCGACATCGGGCAACATCCAGCACGTTCGCGAGATCCGCTACGACTGCGACGCCGATACGCTGCTGGTGCAAGTGGAGCCGGCGGGGCCGGCTTGTCACACGGGGGAAGTGAGTTGCTTCTATCGGATCGGGTGGTCAGCGGATGGGCTGTCAACGGATAGGGGAACGGATTAGCGGATCTGTGGTCAGCGGATGGCCTCCGGCTTATCGGATTATCGGATATGGGGTCAACGGATTGGCTTCGCCGAATCGGATGATCGGATGATGGATAATCGGATGGCTCACGGACGACAAGGGAAAGTATGGAGATCATGCCAAATAGAGAAACCTATCCTCACGAAGACCTGACCTATCAGATTAACGGCGCCGCGATGCGGGTTCACAACCGGCTGGGACCAGGACACAAGGAGAAGGTCTACCAACGTGATTTGACGGCTGAAATTGCGGACAGAGGGCTGAAAGTGGTAGAAGAATACCCCCTGATGTTGATCCGCGAGGATGGCAAACTGCTTGGATATCTCATTCTGGACCATCTGGTTGAAGACACCGTCGTCGTGGAAGACAAAGCTCTCTCGCACCTGCTGACAAAAGAGGAGACCGCCCAAGTCATTAACTATCTAGCCGCAACCACCCTACCTGTCGGACTGCTACTTAATTTTGGCCGCAAGAAGTTGGAATTCCATCGAATCCTGCCACCGGAGAAGCTGGCCGGCTGGGAAAACAGCATCATCCGTCACCTGTGGCAACCCGACGACCCACAAGCCGCCGCCAACCATTTCCTAAAGCGCGGTATCGAGCCCAAACAAATCACTGTACCATCATCATCCGCTAAACCCGATCATCCGCTATCCACATCCGATCCATCCGATCATCCGATTCGGCGAAGCCAATCCGCTGACCACCCATCATCCGATCATCCGCTATCCGATAATCCGCTACGGCGAAGCCCATCCGCTG